>DINJ01000188.1:0-2546 GCA_002423665.1 Bacteroidetes bacterium UBA5543
AGTGTTTTAGGGCGGCAATGTTTACTATTACAAAAATACGTTTTTTTATGTGTTTTGTCCAATTAAAAATACTGCTTAAAACTATCTTTTGTTTGATGAATACGGAAGTAAGTTTTGTTCAGAGAGCGGGTATCATCTTTAGCCTATTTTGATTATCTTTAATATCACAAGTTCCGAATATGATGTCCACCTGTAGATATATTGCCGCAGTCCTGTTATCTGCTTCTGTATTTATAGCTAATGCCAAAGAAGGTAATACTCCTTACAATTCACCAGTACAGTTCATGCAAAACAAGGGGCAGATAACCGACCAGCACGGCTCAGTACGCAGGGATATAGATGCGAAAGTAGAGGCTAATGGTGTGGTGCTATTTGTAGGGGATGGGGAGTTGCACTACCAGTTTTATCGAAGTCAAAATTCAAATCCCGATAGCTATCGGGACAAAAACCAAAAAAGTTTACCCGGCGCGAGTGTACATCCCCCGTCCCCGTTCGGGGACACCCCCTTCAAAGGGGGAATTTTGTCCGGCGCGAGTGTCCTGCGCGAATTACCCGAGCCCATTCCCCTCCAGGGAGGGGAAGAAAAATCCGAAGTGGAGATATACCGCATGGACGTAAAGCTCGTTGGTGCCAACAAAAACGCGGAGGTGATATTTGAAGAACCAACGGGGTATTATGAAAACTACTACCTGGCGCATACGGGTGAAAATGGTGTGACTGCGAGGGGATTTCAAAAGGTTGTTTACAAAAACATTTATCCGAATATAGATTTGGTGCTGTACACGGCTGGAGTGTCCGGCGTGAGTGTTCCACCCCCGGCTCGTACCTCGCNNGATTAAGTATGATTTTGTAGTACACCCCGGCGGCAACCCCGCCGATATACAACTGCGGTACGAAGGGGCAACAGAATTGAAAATAGTGGATGGCAGAGTTGTGGCGATAACACCGTTTGGAACTATAATTGAAGAAGCGCCATATAGCTATAACGCGGAAACAAAGGAACAAGTTACATCATCCTATAAATTATCGGGTAACACGCTATCATTTGCCATTGGAAGTTATACAGGGGGCCTGGTAATAGACCCTGCCCTGAAATGGGGTACCTATTACGGCAGCAACGAGGGTTGTAATGCACGTTCGGCTACAACAGATTTGATAGGCAACCCCATAGTATGTGGGCGGACAACAGGCAACAGCAATGTTGCTACTACAGGGGCTCACCAGGTGAGCTATGCAGACAGCGGGGACGGGTTTGTTACCAAATTTGATACAGCGGGCCAAAGACTGTGGAGCACCTATTATGGTGGGCAAGGATGGGACAGGGTACAGGATATTACTACCGATCATTTGGGCAATATCTATTTTACAGGTGGTACTGGTAGTGATACAGGCATTGCTACGGCAGGTTCGTTCCAGGATACTATTGGTCGCGGAAATGGAGTCCTAAAAGGCGATGCGTTNNAGCAGTTCGGGAAGCAGCTATCTGTTACACAGAGGGTTTATAGCTAAGTTCAACCCCGGCGGTGGCAGGATATGGGCGACACATTATAACGGCAGCCCGGTGGATATAGCTATAGACCCCTATTATAACGTGTATATAGCAGGATATACAAACGATACAGCCAATATTGCCAGCACAGGGGCTTTTCAAACAGTTTGCAATTACTGCCCGTCTAGCGGAAATAATCCCGCCGGATTTTTCGCCCGTTTCGACAGCTCCGGCAACCGTATATGGGGCAGTTATTATAACAACTCAGCGCTTATCAACAGTATAATGTACGACAGCAGAGGGGATATATATATCGCAGGCTACGCGCATACACTACTGACAGGTATAGCCACAACAGGGGCGCACCAAACTACGGGGGGAGGAAACGAAGACGCATATCTTGCCAAATTCTCTGCTACAGGCAGCAGGTTGTGGGCTACATTTTACGGAGGGGCACAGTGGGATTTTGCCACAGGCCTGGCAATAGACGACAGGGATAATGTGTATATGACCGGATGGACAGGGAGCAGTACGGCAATAGCTACCGCGGGCTCGCATAAACCCAGCTTTGGGGGAACTGATGTNNCCAGGATTGGTATGATTACACTTCATTTCCCAGCTTAAACGGTGTGACAGCCTACAGAGAAGGCAAGCTGTATTTCGGCAGTTTTAGCAGGAGCAGCACGGGCATAGCTACAAGCGGCACCTACCGCAGCAATATACTGGGTACGGGTAATGCCTACCTGGTGCAATTCCTTACAGATACACTGGTGTATATCAGACAACCATATAATGATACCGCCCTGTGTATAGGTGATACCCTGAAACTGCAATACGGTACCATGCAAAAATTCAGGAGCAGTAATAGCTTTACCGTACAACTGAGCAACAGCAGCGGCAGCTTCGCCAGCCCCACTACATTAGCTACCAAAAACAGCGATACAGCCGGTATTATAGCCTGCTACCTGCCATTGAGCATACCCAACGGCAGCGGCTACCGCGTACGGGTTATAGCTTCGGCCCCTGCAGACACATCTGAAGATAATGCAAAGGATAT
>DINJ01000188.1:2585-2973 GCA_002423665.1 Bacteroidetes bacterium UBA5543
ACATCATCCAGCACTACCGGCGGTGTAAGCTATGCATGGACAGGCCCTAATAATTACAATACCCAAAACGTAACCCGCCCCAATGTGCAGCTCAGCGATGCGGGTACTTATACCGTAACGGTGACACTGGGCAGTTGCAGCGATACGGCTGTAACAACGGTGGTAGTCAACCAGGGGGCGAGTATCAACATAGCACCACTGACACCGGTAAGCATATGCACAGGCGATACAGCGCAGTTTGCCGCCTTCCCCAATAATGCAGGCACCAACCCACAATTGCAATGGCTGAAAAACGGCGTGGCCGTATCAGGTGCTACAGGCACTTTGTACAAATCGGGCACATTGGCGAACGGGGATATCATCAGCGTATTGCTGACACCCAATACCA
>DINJ01000188.1:3017-4803 GCA_002423665.1 Bacteroidetes bacterium UBA5543
CGGCATTTACGGGTGTGGGTGATGTGGCAGGCAACAATGGCAAAGTGAAAATTTACCCGAACCCAACTTCAAACATTCTGTATGTTGAGGGGGTTGAGGCAGGCAGTGCTATTGAGCTGATGGATGTAATGGGGAGGAAATACGCAATTACTCAATGGCTCAATGGCTCAATTGACGTAAGCAATCTTGTGCCGGGTGTGTATGTGGTGAGGGTGAATGGTGTAGTAGCGGGACGGGTGGTGAAGGAGTGATTTTCCCCCTATCCCCCTAAAGGGGAGACTAATTGATCCACAATGTATTTTGTCAATCACCGGAGAGGGGCCTTGTGCAGTGGGTGCTCCCCTTTAGGGGGTCGGGGGAAAATCCCCTATAAACTGAAAAAACTCTGACATAAAATTAAATAGTCTTATACTTTTTGAACGAAAAACAAGTACCTTTGCGCAAATTTTAAGGCAAAGTAATGATTGTAAAACGTCTTTTCCCCTTGCTGGTAGCAATTTTCATGGTTTTTGCAACGCCGCAAAACCTGATGGCTGCCCATGAAGAACCGGCTCATCACGAAGCTGCTGCACACGGCGATGCCGCACATGAAGAAGAAAAAGGGTTTAACGCGTCTGAAGTTATCTTTTCGCACATAGGCGATTCGCATTACTGGCACCTGTTCGACTGGAACGAACACCCCGTCAGCCTGTCTCTGCCTGTAATAATATACCATCCTGAAAAAGGCATGGAATTTTTCTCTGCTTCTAAATTTCACCACGGCCATGAGAGCTACAATGGTTACCACATTGAGCATGGCATGAAGGAGAAGATTGTGTCTGAAGATGGCGCATCTATTATAGATTTTTCTATTACTAAAAACGTATTGTCTATGATTATATCGGTAGTGCTGCTGCTGGTAATCATGACCAACGTTGCCAAGAAATATAAAAAGAACGGTGTGATGACGGCACCCAGCGGTTTTCAGAACGCACTGGAGCCTGTGCTGAACTTCATTCGCGACGAGGTGGCCAAGCCTAACCTGGGTAAGAAGTACATGAAGTTCATGCCCCTGCTGCTCACTTTGTTCTTCTTTATATGGATTAACAACCTGCTGGGCCTGCTGCCCGGTGGCGCCAACTTTACGGGTAACATCGCTGTAACGGCTTGTTTGGCTATTATATCATTCATAGTAATGGTGGTGAATGGCAACAAGCACTTCTGGGGCCACTTGCTGAACCCTCCGGGCGTACCTACGGGCGTTAAGCTGTTGCTGGTGCCTATCGAGATTATCTCATTGTTTATCAAGCCGGTAGCATTGATGATACGTCTTTTCGCCAACATGATGGCGGGACACATTGTAATATTGAGCGTTATCTCTATGATATTCATATTTGGTGGTATCAGCAAGGTAGCCGGCTGGGGCTTTGCACCTGTATCACTGGCATTCAGCATCTTCATGTTCTTCCTGGAGCTGCTGGTGGCTGCCATACAGGCGTTCATCTTCACCAACCTGACGGCGGTATTCATCGGCCAGGCAGTAGAAGAAGCGCACCATCATGATGAGGCGCATGCTGAGCATCATTAATTTGATTTATAATTTTATATTATATAAAGAGTTTTTTTACAATTAAAACCAAATAACATGTCAGTGTTAAACACAATTATGTTAGCTATTGATGGTACTGCCGCTGCAGGTGGTGCTATAGGTGCGGGTATCGCTGCACTGGGTGCAGGTGTTGGTATCGGCCAGATTGGTAAAGGTGCGGTAAAATCTATCGCCCGCCAGCCTGAAGCTGCCGGTGAC
>DINJ01000188.1:4861-5211 GCA_002423665.1 Bacteroidetes bacterium UBA5543
TGGGGACCCATCCTGAAATCTTTGAGCGAGCGTGAAACAGGTATCGCTGAATCGATTGCCGCTGCTGACCGCCTGAAGAAGGAAATGGCGCAGATGCAGAACGAAAACGAGCAACTGATGGCTAAGGCGCGCGAAGAGCGTACCGCTATGCTGAAAGAAGCACGTACAGAGCAGGAGCGCATCATCAGCAAGGCTAAGGAAGATACCAAAGCTATAGCTGATAAGATGCTGGCAGATGCCCGCCTGCAGATAGAGCAGCAGAAGATGGCCGCCATTACTGAGGTGAAAAACCAGATAGGTAACCTGGCTGTAGAAGTGGCTGAGAAAGGATTGCGCAAAGAACTGGCAGG
>DINJ01000188.1:5472-5668 GCA_002423665.1 Bacteroidetes bacterium UBA5543
AGTGAAAGAAGAGCTGATAGGTGGTTTCGTACTGCAACTGGATGATAAATTGTTTGACGCGAGCATACGCCGCGACCTGAACGATGTAAAAGCACAGTTCCGCAAGAACATATATGTGATGGACTTGCGTTAATTTTGAATTTGAAATTTTTATAAACGATTATAAATATTAAATATCATGGTTGAAATTAAACCG
>DINJ01000188.1:5945-8903 GCA_002423665.1 Bacteroidetes bacterium UBA5543
CAGAAAGAATTTTACGAAGCAGGCCAGCCTGTTTACTGTATATATGTTGCTATCGGGCAAAAAGCATCTACCGTTGCCGGTGTGATGAAGACCCTGGAAGAAAACGGCGCTATGGCTTATACTACCATAGTAGCGGCTTCTGCGTCTGACCCCGCTCCGCTGCAGTTCTACGCTCCNNAGCCGTTTGCTGGAGCGTGCAGCGAAAGTTATCAACGATGACAACATCGCTAAAAACATGAACGACCTGCCTGAGAGCCTGAAAAGCAAGGTGAAAGGTGGTGGTTCTCTGACAGCATTGCCAATTATCGAAACACAGGCGGGTGACGTATCTGCGTATATCCCTACCAACGTGATTTCAATCACCGATGGCCAGATATTCCTGGAGTCTAACCTCTTCCTGGCCGGTATCCGTCCTGCCATCAACGTTGGTATCTCGGTAAGCCGTGTGGGTGGTAGCGCTCAGATCAAATCGATGAAGAAGGTGGCCGGTACACTGAAACTGGACCAGGCGCTCTACCGCGAGATGGAAGCGTTCTCTAAGTTCGGTGGTGACCTGGATGCTGCTACTAAAACCGTACTGGATAAAGGTAGCCGTAACGTGGAAATACTGAAACAAGCTCAGTACAGCCCGTTCTCGGTAGAAAAGCAGGTAGCTATCATCTACCTGGGTACTAACAACCTCATCCAGCAGGTACCTGTTAAGAACGTAAAAGAGTTTGAAGAAACTTTCCTGCGCGAAATGGATTCAAAACTTCCTGAAGTTCTGGTGGAATTCAAAAAAGGTCAGCTGAACGAAGAAAGCATCGACAAGATGGTGAAACTGGCGAAAGACCTGATACCACAGTTCAAAAACTAAGTTTACAGAATTGTCATATTTTAAAAAGCCCGGCATTTTTTAATGCCGGGCTTTTTATTAACTCCCGCAATGGGCGTACTTTTAAGCCCAAATAATTAATACATGAGAAAACTTATACCCGCTGTAACTTTATTTACCGCACTGCATTGTTACAATGCCCCTGCCCAAACTATTACCCGGAATGTAAAAGACAACACTGTAAAGTCAGTTGTTTATGATGCGGGAGAAGGCCCATCTGTCGAAAACGCTGATAACCTGTTGCCTTCTCTGCTGGAACTGGACAACAACCATGTCCTTAAACTCAAATACACCCATCCTGCTGCAAACGGGCTGATGGTGAGTAAATATGCCCAGTGGTACAATAACATACCCGTAGAGCATGGTTCGGCTACCATAATGATAATCAACAACAGGTTGACCTCTGTTAATGCCAATGTGTTTAAGCCGGTTCAGGCGTTGAATGCAGTGCCTGCTATAACAGAAGCACAGGCGCTGGATATAGCGCTGAACCTGGTGAATGCCAAAGAATATATGTGGGAAGGCAACAATGGTCAAGGGAAGATAAATCATCCGTCAATGCAGTACCCAAAAGGCACGCTGGTATGGGTAGAAGATTTTACCAACGAAGAGTTGGATAAACAATTGCAACTGGCATACCGCTTCGAAATATTCGCTAAAGAACCGATGAGCAACGACCGCATATATGTGGACGCTGTTACAGGCAAGGTCTTGTTGAAAGACCCGAAGATGAAACATGTAGCTGCAACCGGCACCGCGGTATACAGTGGCAGCGTTGGTTTCGAAACGAATTTACTGAGCCCCGGCTCTTATAGCCTGGAAGATGTAACCCGCAACGTGTACACATACGATTTGCAGAGCAGCACCAACTTTACATCTGCTGTCGACTTTACCAACAGTACAACTACTTGGGGAAAAGATTACTCCATAGATGCTCATTGGGGTATGACTAAAGTATATGACTACTGGAAGAATGAACACAGCAGGACAAGCTACGATGGTATGGGCAGCAACCTCATCAGTTTCCTGAACTATGGTATCAGTTACAACAACGCTTTCTGGACGGGAGATTATATGGTATATGGCAATGGCTCCGGCATGTTCAATTCGGGTTTCGAGCCTCTTGTGTCACTGGATGTATGCTCTCATGAGCTGGGTCATGGCATATGCGAATACACGGCGGGCCTGGTGTACAACAGAGAGGCCGGTGCTATGAACGAGGGCTTTAGCGATATATGGGGAGCAGTGGTAGAAAATTATGCTGCACCCGACAAACAAATGTGGAGTGTAGGCGAAGAGCTGAGAGTAGGCGCGCTGCGCAGTATGAGCAACCCGAACCTGTATACGGACCCTGATTGTCACAGTGGCCTGCATTGGGTAACCGTAACGGGTTGCAACCCTACCGGTGGTAATGATTATTGTGGCGTACATACTAACAGTGGTGTATTGAACTATTGGTTTTACTTGCTGGTAGAAGGTGGTAATGGTAAAAATGACTTGAATAATGATTTTGAAGTATCAGGCATAGGCGTAAAAAAGGCGGCGAATNNAATATAGCGTATGCTACCGAGCTGGCGTTGAACTCTACTGATAACTATGCAGCTTGTCGCACTGCTTCAATCAATGCTGCAGCCGCAATATATGGCAACTGCTCGCGCGAGGTAGAAGCCGTAACCCGCGCATGGTATGCGGTAGGTGTAGGCACCGCATTTTCTCCATGCGCACCGCAGGTTGGTTTTGCCATACAGGATACGGCTGTAAATAAAACTATGCCCGGTGTTGTATGCCCTTCGTCTCAATCAGTATCTATACCTATGCGTGTGTTTGGTACACCGGTAGGTGGCAATGCAGTTGTTACTATTGGGGGTGCCGGTAATGTAAATGGGGGCGATTATTCCATACCCGCCAATCAANNGGCAGTACGGCTTCGCAAAATGTATTGGTCAATATTTTTGATAATGGTGATGTGACAAAAGATAAAATGTTGAAACTGTATTTCACGATCGCGCAAAATGGCAGCAACCTCAGTACTTCGTACACATACGATACATGTTATATCACTATCCTTGGATCAAGGATAACAC
>DINJ01000205.1 GCA_002423665.1 Bacteroidetes bacterium UBA5543
AGCAGCATTTCCGCCCAGTCCTGGCTCTCGGTACCACCGGCACCGCTGTTGATGACCATTACTGCAGGCATTTCATCTTCAGGCTCGTTCAGTGTAGAGCGGAACTCAGCATCTTCAATGCTTTCCAGTGCTGCTTCGTGGGCAGTTTTTACTTCCTCTTCAGTGGCTTCGTTCTCTTTCCAAAAGTCGAACAGTACGGCGAAGTCTTCCACATCGCTGTTCACTTTATTGTACAGGTCCACCCAGAATTTGTTGACCTTGATTTCTTTAAGAATGCCTGTAGCGCGGGTATTATCGTCCCAGAAGCCTGGCGCCAATGTCAGCTGGCGGTCGTTCTCCATTTTGGCGGTGCGCTCGTCTATACGTAAAAAGCGGTGCAGGTGCTTTACCCGCCCGCGCATTTCTTTTATTTGTTCCTGCGTCATAAACGGTGCAAAGGTAATGCTTTGTAATGTGCTAATGCGGCAATACGATAATGCGGCAATTCTGATATAAGAGAGATGCAGCAGGTATAAAATACAGGGGTATTTTGTTAACCACGGCATCAAATTGTTAACTATTTGCGGAGTTTTATTTAACCCGGGGTTAGTCTTGGTGCTTCCCAAGTGATTGACTTTCATTGTTTTGCAGTCACAATTGTTAACTTTTGTTAACCCAAGCGTGTTTTGCCTGCAAAACGATATATAATAAAAAGCCCCGCTGTAATGCGGGGCTGCTGAATATCTGTTAACCAGGTTATGATAATATGTTTTTCGTTTCATGGTATTTGGCAATCGTGATGTAAAGGTTGTATGTTTTTACTATAGCCCCGTACCAACGGGATTTACAACAAAAATACGTATNNAAATACGTAAATTATTCCTGTTTTACAAACCGTATATTTTCCGTGTAATCCCCGGCGGCTATTCTCAGCATATACATACCCGAAGGAAGTGTGCTGACATCAATGTCCTTGCTGACAACGGCGTCTTTGACAGTTACATGGGATCGGTGAACGATAGTTCCCACCACATCATATATCACCAGCTCAGCAGTTGGACTGGTGAGCGTACCGTTGATTGTAAATTTGCCATTGTTGGGGTTAGGGTATAACCTCACGTTATTGGTGATGTCATCAATGTAGTGTACCGTTACATTCGTATCGGCGGAGTCAATAGGTATGCCTACCTTAGGTGCGCTGGCGCAGTATGAATCAATCTCAGCAGTAGATAATGAACGGTTGTAAATGGCCACATCATCAAGAACCCCAATGAAATTGTATGGATATCCTGTTCCACCCCAGGGGTACTTGCCTATGCAAATGCTGTCGGTTGAAGAGCTAATATTTGCAGACCAGCCTGCAAAACTTTTGATAAGATTTCCATTAACATAATATTTTGCTGTATCGCCGTCATACGTCAGAATAAAACAGTACCAAGTTTGCGTATGAACCCTGACAGGGCTTAGATTAATCGTTTCGGGAAGAACCGTTGGGCCGACCTGCCCTGCAAACGTATAAGCGTTGGTGTCGAAAACANNACAGCGCAGCTATTGTAAGCATTATCCAGATAGTCGAGAATCAGGCTAGCGTTGGTACCTTGCGCTCCACGGCTCAATATAAAATTACCCTGACAAGTATTTGTATAAAAGGCATCAGCCTTAAACACAGCACACATAGAGATTGCAGAGACATTCATGATGCCCTGGTAAGGTATGCCGATTTGACTGTTTACGTTATTAAATAAGAATGCCGTACTATCTGCTCCTAACTTGCCTTGTACGGGTGTAATATTCATCGTATTGCCATGAAGAGCATTGCCGCTTAGGTCATTTGCATTACCTGAAAAAGGCCAATGAGCTACCAGGCCGCTGGTGGGTATCTGGGCTTGAACTACAGATGAGTTGAGCAAGGAACAGGCAATAAAGCATGCCATTAGGGCATAGGCAGGTAAGATTTTCTTCATGAGCTTATAAATAATTCGATAAAAATATTCTAAATAATCTTAATAACAATAGCTTGGACAATAAAAATTGTGGCATGTTTGCGTACTTAGTTATTTTAGTGCCATCATGCTGCACAATGAACGCAAGCCACGAGTTTCAATACTGATACCCTGTTATAACCACGGGCAGTATATTGATGAAACCATACAAAGTATAGAGCAGATTGGGGATGCTAATTTGTACGAGATAATCATTGTTAACGATGGCTCGACAGATGAATACACCAATCGCAGGTTGGATGAGCTGGCCGCTACGGGCAAATACAAAGTGGTACAACAGGAAAACGGTGGCGTTGCCAAAGCTCGAAATCATGGCTTCTCGCTTGTGCGTGGTGAATACATTTTACCTGTGGATTCGGATAATAAGATAACACCTGCCTACGTGTACAGGGCTATTGAGATATTGGACAAAAATCCCGACATAGCAATAGTGTACAGCGATAGTACCTTAATAGGCATGGAGACAGGTGTACGTGTAGCGGGTGAGTTCAATCTTCAACGGTTAATGCTCGCCAACTTTATAGATAACTGCGCCGTGTTTAGAAAAAGTATGATGGATAATATAGGCCCACATGATATCTACCCCACTATTAACGGAATTGAAGATTGGGAATTCTGGATGAGGGCTGCATTTAATGGTTATAAGTTTCATTACATTAACGAGCCCCTGTACGAGTACCGGGTGTTGCCCAATTCAGGCGCGGCCAGGTTGAATGCCAGCAAAATAAAGGGTAACTCCAATATGGATTATTTTCGCCTAAAACATCCTTACTACTTTGGCCCGCAGTATGTTGATGAGTATTTTATCAATAAGTTCAAAGTAAGCCCCATCGGGTTTTTAGGCAAATTGATACTTAAAATGTACTTTCCTAAAAAATTTCAAAACCTGGTAGAAAAAGGCAAACTGAGAAAATATATATAATGAGAGAAGAAAATCTGGAAAGGCTCAGTTCCCCCAAGGCGAGTGTCAATCATCCGTACTATATCGAATACAAATTCCTCTTTAAAGACCTGGAGGATGCAATAAAGAAGTATGCCACCGGCAATGTACTGGACATAGGCTGTGGCAATAAGCCCTACCTGACGTTTTTCGATGGCAAAATAAATAGTTATACCGGATGTGATATTATACAGTCTGACAGGCAATTGGTAGATATAATTTGCCCTGCAACTGATATCCCTCTTCCTGATAACACGAAAGACACAGTGTTTACCACCCAGGTGATAGAACACGTTGCTGACCACAGAAAGCTGTTGGCAGAGGCCTTCAGGATACTGAAACCCGGGGGCTATCTTATTTTGTCAGGGCCCATGGCATGGGAGCATCATGAGGAACCTCATGACTTCTTTCGCTTCACTAAATACGGCTTTGAATATATACTAACGGAAACAGGCTTTTCAGATTTAGAAATAGTACCTAATGGAGGCAAATGGGCGCTGGTGGGGCAGTTGTTCCACAACAGCCTGCGTTCGTCTTGCTATGGTAAAAAGTCAATTCGCGGGCGATTGTTGAAAGGCTTTTACTTCCTGTTCAGGATTAAGTGGATTATCAATCTGTTTTTCGTTTGGCTCGATAATTTTGATAAGGATTACAGTTCTACACTGAACTTTGTTGTAGTGGCACGAAAACCATTACTGCAAAATGGGGAGTAGTCCCCCATGCTATTTAGTTTTTATAACTTTGCAACCTGATGCAGACATTCAAAACTTCTAAGTCTAAGGAAAATATACTGGCCAGGATACGCAAGGAGCTGAATAAGAAATCCTTGCCGGTGCCCTATCCTGAGCTGGATAAGCGGCAGCAAGAGCAGATTTATGCCAAGTCAGCCCTGTCTGAAGAAGAGCGGTTTGCAGATAACTTCATACAACTGGGCGGCAAGTTTGTGTTTTGCGCCGATAAGGCTGAATTGCTGGATAGCCTGGAAAAGTTGTATGAAAGCAGGGGGTGGAAAAAAATGCTTTGTGCAGAAGAGCAACTGCTCAGCACTATAAAAAATAATAACCTCGATATTGCCTTGTCTGCCAACGATAATCCGGAAGATGCCGATGCCTGTATTACAGGCTGCGAACTGCTGGTGGCACGTACCGGTTCGGTTATACTCAGCAGCCGGTTGCATATGGGACGTACCTCTTCTGTTTTTTACCCGGTACACATCATTGTAGCGTATACCGGTCAGGTGGTGCCTGATATAGCGCATGCTATTGAGACAATGAAGAAAAAATACGGTAGTAACATGCCATCTATGATAAACCTGAATACCGGCCCCAGCCGTACAGCCGATATAGAAAAAACGCTGGTGGTGGGCGTACATGGCCCCGGCGAGGTGTTC
Organism: Bacteroidetes bacterium UBA5543; assembly: GCA_002423665.1. Classification (GTDB taxonomy): domain Bacteria; phylum Bacteroidota; class Bacteroidia; order Chitinophagales; family Chitinophagaceae; genus UBA5543. The sequence goes on from DINJ01000205.1 coordinate 4,313, forward strand.
TGCTTCCTGGTAAATGATATATAAAAAAGCTGAAAGATCAGGCGCCCGTTGGATCACTCGATTTTTCAGCAGTAATTGAACTCTCTTTTGGAAAAAAGACAGTTTTAAAATAAATGGGTACAATTACAACAAGGGCGCATAAGGGCTGACAATCAGTAATAACCTTTGGTTATCAACCTTTTACAAAGTAAAGCAAAGTATTTCAAATAATTTGTCACATTGCACGAAAGTGCGTTTTCATTCAACGAAAGTGCGTTTTCATTCAACNNAGTGCGTTTTCATTCAACGAAAGGATTTTTTTCAGGGCAATGGTGTGCATGATTAACCTCACCCGTTTTTACCACGCCCCCGTATAAATTTGCAATATGAGCAGGAATAATCAGGATATCAATGATAGCAATGATATAGAAGTACTGGTAAACACGTTTTATGACGAAGTAAAAAAGGATGAATATATTGGTCATGTATTCCATGAGATAATAGGAGACGATTGGTCGCACCATTTGCCTATAATGTATAGCTTCTGGTCTATGGTGTTGTTGGGTAAACAGGGATATAGTGGAAACCCCGTAAGGAAACATGTAGAGGTAGACAGGCGGGGGGANNTGGTGGAACTAAAAGACGAGCATTACAACCGCTGGTTGCAGCTTTGGAATGCAACGGTTGACAGTTTGTTTGCGGGTGAGCGTGCTGAGGAAGCTAAAAAAAGGGCAGTATTGATGATGCAACTCATCAGCATGAAAGTGCAGGCTGCCAGGGATAATAAATCTATCCTTTAGCTATTCTACGTCTATATACCCTTCAAAAACCAGCTCGGCGGGGCCAATCAATATCACATCGGTTGCACTTTCGGGGCTGGATTTTTTAAAGATTACCCTCAATCGTCCGCCCGGCGTTATTACAGGACGGTCGAAATTGCCCGTAGCTTTGTGCACCGTAGCTATTGCACAGGCTGTTACACCGGTTCCGCAACTGAGGGTTTCATTTTCAACACCACGCTCNNATAAGTGCGCACTTTCAATTCTTCCCCTGTATCCTGTACAAAGTTTACATTGATACCCTTGGGTTGGTATATTTCTGTGTTCCTTATTTCACGGCCTCTTGCGAAAACATCGGTACTATCTACATCATTTACAGGCAGCACATAATGCGGCGAACCTGTATTCAGAACAGTAAACCCATCCTGGAAAGCTATATGGTGAACATCCTGCATGCCCAGGTGCACCTGCCCCTGCTTGTCTATTGTGGCATGGTGGGGCCCGTCTATGGCTATGAAGTTGGCCTCCTCATTAATAATACCCAGCCTGCGTGCAAAAGCGGTTATACACCTGCCACCGTTACCGCACATAGTACTTTCATTGCCATCGCTGTTGTAGTACACCATCCGAAAGTCGTAACCTGCCGCCGGCTCCAATAACATTAGTCCGTCGGCGCCAATGCCAAAGTGCCTGTCGCATATGAAAGCAACTTGTTCCCTGCTCAGGTGGATTTGTTTATCCCTGTTATCTGCTATCACAAAGTCATTGCCCGCACCTTGATATTTATAAAAATGTACCCTCATAATTCTACTATTGATTTTGCAATATCTGTTCCGCTCTGGAATTTATATTATTGGATGATGAGCCTGTTTTATACAATTCTGCCCGCCAGTTGCTATTACGCATTTCTCCCTGTATTGTTGAATGAAGCAATTTATAATCGCCCAGCATAAACCCGGGGTTATAAAAGAGTAAGATGCCTTGTGAGCTTTGTTTGCCCGGAGCATTGTATTGCCATATTTCATAAGGCCATGCCGCTTCCTCCGCAGTTACTACATACCTTTGTTCCGGCACTCCATATTTAAGGTAGTAGTATCCCCGTTCAGTTTCATAGCCCGGGTTGCGACTATTGCCAAACAGTTTGTTTACTTCTTTTACTTGTTTGGTGAAGTTCTTCCAGCCTTTGTCCGGTTCGCCTGGCGAACGTTTTGTCCAGAAGTTGTAAACGAAATATCGTATATATGTTTCGTCAGGTCGCTGGGCAAAGCTTTCTATGTTTATTCTTTCGTTTTCATCAGCAATAGGTGTCAGCATTTTCAGTATTGCTTTTAGTTGTGCAACATTATATTGGCTCACAAATGTATTGCTAAGGTCAAGAAAGTCCACTTTTTCAAACAATTGTGTGCTACTGTCTGCCCGGGTTGTATCTGCTGCCGATACAGGATTGATATTGCTGCGTTGAAAGAATATTGTGTTACGGGCTACGTCACCACCTTTGCTGTCTTTAAGCATTATATTCAGGTGGTAGTTTCCTGATGGTAATGCATTTATGTTGAAATCTCCTGATACCGGCAGCATGTTACCCGGCTTTATTGTATCAGTTTGTATCAGGCCGGAGACGGGATGGTCATATTCTTTTTTGGAGATGAATATGTACTGGAGCAGTGGTAACTGGTCTTCAGGCAGTTTGTCAGTACCATGCAGTTCGGCATAGTATTGCAATACTTTTTTTCTGTCGTCCATGAAGTTGATACATGAAGGAAACTGCAGTTTCCCGTTTTTCAGGTATATGTTTCCCTTTACATCGCTGACATAAGCAGTGTCCAGCAATTGCATACCACCGTAGAAAACATCAGGGCCGGGTATACCTATTGAAACTGTGTCAACGTATTCAAACTTGTTTTTGTCAACCCCGTCTTGTGATAAAGTAATCTTGACGGTAAGATTGCCGGGAGCAATAATATACCTGTGCAGGTCCATTATGTTTTGCAGCTGTGCAGCCAGCAACGAAGAGGCAGGGGTTGTTTGCAGGTAGAATTTTTCTGAAGCCACGATACCGGTATCGTGCACAATATCTATACTGGTCATTATTTTACCAACCCAGTTGCCATCACTGTTTTTTGAAAAATCTACTGATGCAGGGTCTATCTGCCAATATAACTCCAGGTAGGGTTGTGGCAACATTCTGTCTTTCGCAGGCAGATAAAACACAGTGTAGGCAGGCAGGGCGTTAATAGCAAAGACTGCCTTTGCACCCAATAAAAGCATAAAACACAGTCCAATCCAACGGCTCATTATTTATTATTTTCTGCAAATTACTGAAATAGCTTTATTTGCAGGATGATACAGTTGGTTAGTCCTTTGGTGCCTTTCCCTAATGTATACTGGTGGATGCTGGCAGGGGAAGCCGGTACAGTGATTGTTGACCTGGCTGAACATTTTGTTAAAATGTCTTATCGCAACAGGTATTATATAACCGGTGCCAACGGATTGATACAACTGACAGTGCCGCTGCAACAGGGCCGCAACCAGCGCACAGCTATGCACGATGTGCGTATAGATAATAAGGAGAGGTGGCAGGTACAAGACTGGCGTACAATATTTTCAGTATACGGACGTGCTCCCTATTTTGAATATTATGCCCCTTCGTTGGAGCAATTATTACACAGCCATTTTGACAAACTGGTGGCATTTAATGAGGCTACAATACGGTGGGCTACGGAGCATACAGGTGTTCGATTTGATTTGTCAACTGTTGACAATTATGTTGGGGAGTATGGCGATGGAGTAACTGATATCCGCAAAACCTTTAAACCTGGAATAGAAAACAACGTGCTGCCTGAAAGTGATGGATTGTATTACCAGCTATTTGCTGAACGGAACGGCTTCTACCCAAATCTGAGTATTATTGATTTGCTTTTTTCTGAAGGGCCCGCTGTAAGAACTCTGATAAAAGAGCAACAGGCAGCCATCAGGGCGTGGCTGTTGTGATTACTTTTGTCTTTTAGGATGCCTGAAACCACGCATCTTCCATACCCCAAACATAGCTTCGTGTATGATACCCGAGGTCATTTTAGATGTTCCTTCTTTGCGGTCTTCAAAAGTTATTGGTACTTCTTTCAGTTTGAATCCTGCTTTCCAGGCACGATATTTCATTTCTATCTGGAAGGCGTAACCAATGAACTGAACATCAGATAATGGAATTGTCTTCAATACTTCTCTGCGGTAGCATACAAAGCCCGCAGTGGGGTCGTTAACGGGCATCCATGTTATCAGTTTGGTATAAAATGCACCCCCGCGCGAAATGAATTTCCTGTCCCATGGCCAGTTTACCAGTTTGCCGCCACGCACGTACCGCGAGCCTACAGCCACATCAGCACCTGCTACACAGGCCTGGTGCAAGCGTAGGAGGTCGTCGGGATTATGAGAAAAATCAGCATCCATTTCAAATATGTATTCATAGTCTCTGCGCAGAGCCCATTTAAAGCCCGCAATGTATGCAGTTCCCAATCCCAGCTTGCCTGTACGCTCTATCATATGTACCTGCTCCGGGTAGCTATCCATCAGTTTTCGCACTATGTTGGCTGTTCCGTCGGGCGAGCCGTCGTCTACTATCAATATATGAAAACCTCCTGCCAACGAGAGTACCTTGAGAATGATACGTTCTATATTCTCTTTTTCGTTATAAGTAGGTATAATTACTAGCTTGTCCAATCGGGCAAAAATTAAAGATTGAAAATACACATTTCTCGCTTATCCGCTTGTAACAAAAAAGCTAAGATTTTAGTCCTGTTTTCCTCAATTTCATGCGTGTGAGTATTTCTGTCAGCTTCTGCTTGGTATGTAGCGGGAAATCTGCATTCATCATCCAATCGTAGTACTGTGGTTGTTCGGTAAACACTTCTTCTACTTTTCTGCCTTTGTATTTGCCAAAATTAAATATGGGGTGGCCGTCTTTCATCACCATACGTCGGGCGTAGTCCACACATTCTTCATCTCCATTAGTAAACACATGCAGGGCCTTTACATCATTCTCCATAGAGTCTTTGTACCTGTCCAGCTGTGCTTCCAGCACTTCGATAGTAGCCATAATATCAGCCTCGGCGCTATGCGCGTTCTCCAACTGTTTTTTGCAGTAAAAATCGTAAGCTGCGCTCAGGCTGCGGCTTTCCATTTTAAAGAATATCTGTTGTACGTCTACAAACTGTCTTTCGGTAAAGTCAACATTAACGCCGCAGCGCAACAATTCTTCTGCCAGCATAGGTATGTCAAACCTAACAGCATTATAGCCCCCCAGGTCGCAGCCGCGCATCCATTCGTACATCTCTTTTGCCAGTTGTTTAAAGGTGGGGCAGTCTTTCACATCTTCGTTGCTGATACCATGTATAGCAGTAGACTCTGCAGAAATGGGAATGGTTGGATTAATGCGTTTTACATATTTTTCGCGGTTGCCGTTGGGGTGTAGCTTCACCATGGCTATTTCCACTATTCTGTCGGTGCCTGGGTCTGTACCTGTTGTTTCCAGGTCGAAAAATATGATTGGTTTTTTCAGCGCTAATTCTGCCATTCCTACTACTTATTTATTTCAATTCTTTTTGCGAACATACACTATTCCAGTCAATTCCGTCAAAAGTGCCGGAGCTCATCAGCAGCAGGCATACTTGTTGTGTGCTGTCATTTACCAGTCTGCTTACTTTATCCCGAAGTTCATTTTTGTCGTCTATCACGGTCAGGCCTACGGTACCAAAGTGTCCGTGCACTTCCTCTTTACTGAGTGACGGTAAGCCTTTTAATTGCAATGCATGGTGGCTGAAGTATACAATGGCTTCATCAGCACTGTTCATGCTGCCTGTATATTCTTTCAGAAACTTTTCGCTGAGGCTGCTGTATGTATGCAGTTCGAAACAGGCTATCAATTTATGAGTGGGGTATGCCTCGCGTACTGCATCCAGTGTAGCTTTCAGTTTGGATGGTGCGTGTGCAAAGTCGCGGAAGGCAATCAGTTTATCAGTTTCGGTTATTTTCTCCAGCCTGCGTGCAGCGCCTGTAAAATCGGTTATGGCCTGGTAGCAATCTTCGAGACTGATGCCCAGCTCCCGGCATACTGCGAATGCAGCCTGCATATTCAGCAGGTTGTGACTGCCGAATACAGATACCTCTACAGGTCCCAGCTTGGTATCCAGCACCGCTACACCATCTTCGTAATGATATTTGGGCATAGAGTAGGGTGTCGCTTTCAGGTGTTCTGCTGACGATGCCACCAGTTTCTTTACTTCTTCATCCTCCGCATTGTAAAACAAAGGTATGTTTGGTTCACAACCGCGCAGGTATTGGCTGAACTGGTCGAGGTAAATATCGTAAGTAGGGAAAACATTAATATGGTCCCACGCTATACCACTGAGCACTGTAATGTGCGGGTGGTAGAAGAATATTTTTGGTTTCTTTTCGATAACAGAAGCGGGATATTCATCACCTTCCAGTATGATAACAGGGGCGTCTGATAGTTGCACAGATTGATTGAACCCTTCTACTTTGGCTCCTACCAGGTAGTCAAAAGCAACATCCTGGTGGCGCAGTATATGCATGATCATGGACGTGATAGTGGTTTTACCATGACTGCCGGCTATTACCACCCTTGTTTTATTCTTTGCTACCTCATATATATATTCAGGAAAGGAGTATATGGGAATGTTAAAATTCTGCGCTGCAATCAGTTCAGGGTTATCAGCTTTTGCGTGCATGCCCAATACCACAGCGTCAATTTCCGGTGTAATCCTGTCACTATGCCACCCGTAAGAATCGGGCAAAATGCCTGCTGCTGCAAGGTTTGAGCGAGCAGGATCGTTTATTTCATCATCGCTGCCTGTCACTTTGTACCCCTGCCTGTGGAGGGCTAATGCCAGCTGGTGCATTACCGCCCCGCCTATAGCTATAAAATGTATATGCTTCATTAATTTTTACTATCTTCGTACAAATGTAAGGGACGTTTTTAGTTTTTTAATTAAGTAAACAAGATGCAAAAATTTACAATACTACGTCGAGTTGCCCCTTTGATGGCTATATTGGCCCTGGCAGTGGTGATGGCTTCTTCATGCAATTCAACCAGCAAATACGGCTGCCCCAATAAGTTGGAGGCAAGCAGCTCTCTGCGTTAATCATCTACAGGTAAAAATTATTGATAAGCCGGTACACTATTAGTTGCCGGCTTTCAGAATTTATAGCTCTTATGCTAATGGCCGAACAAACTGGCCTGTGCACCATAAGGGTTAGTGGTGGTATTGCCTTTCCTGGCTGATGGGTGCTGAATATGGTAAACCCCTGTTTCGTTATACCGTGAGGCGATAATTACTTGTGTATCGCCTGCGTGTTCATTAAACATTCGGGCAACCAGGTCGGGGTTGTTATTGTCTTTAGACAAGTGGGACAGGAAAATATGGCTCATATGCCCCGGTTTATGGGTTCTGAACAGTTCCAGCGCCTCGTCGTTGGATAAATGGCCCTTGCCGCCCCTGATGCGTTGCTTCAGGTGTATGGGGTATCGCCCACTCTCCAGCATGGACGCATCATAATTGGCTTCAAGAAAAGCGGCATGGCATCGCTTGAAATGCATGGTCAGGTTATCGCATACATTACCTATATCCGTGTACACGCCGATGGTTACATCATTGCCTTCAATAGTAAAGCTGTGCGGATCACGGGCATCGTGGTGTTTGGCAAAGGCGGTAATGTCCAGTCCGTTGACGGATATACGTTCCTCAGCGGTAAATGTTCTGACAAGTGATTTTTCTACAGACAGCCTGCTGAACCGGAATGTGTTCTCGGTGAAGTACACAGGCAAGTTGTATTTTTTAGATAGTACGTTTACGCCTTTTATATGGTCGCCGTGCTCGTGCGAAATGAAAATCGCACTTACGGTTTTCATAGACAGCTTTAACTTGGCCATACGCCGCTCAGTTTCGCGGCAGGATAAGCCCGCATCTACCAATACAGCATCGTTACCATTACCTACATAATAACAGTTGCCATTGCTGCCCGAATTTAAAGATGCTACGTAAAGCGACATAACAGGCAAAGAAACTAACATCTGCAGACATGGCAAACGAAATTTTATAAGCACCGGCTATACCAGAATGTGACATTTGTCAATGTTTTATATGGCTGTATTTGTTACCTTTGTTTCCTTGTTACGGATATTATCCATATTGGTTTTCGCAATAATGGTACTGGTACAGACGCCGGTAAGCCAGTTGTTTAAAATTACAGAGCTGGTAGAGCACTATGCTGAACACCGCAACCTGGATGAGCATATGAGCTTCTCCGATTTTCTGGCTATGCACTATGCGCATAATGATGTGCAATATCCTGACCACGACAGGGATATGCAACTACCGTTCAAGCAATATCATTGCAGTTCTCTTGTATTCACTTTTTTACACACTCCTGAATACATCGTTACAGATAAATTTGTGTTTGCACATACGGAGCAAACCAAGCAATTATTCAGGTCGCCATTCCATTCTTCCGAATTGCTTGCCANNGAACAGGATAATTGAGTTTTCAATTAAGAATAAACTCATAATCATACTATTTGTTTTGGGGCTGATAGGCTACGGTAGCTACCAGGTAACCAGGCTGCCGGTAGATGCGGTGCCCGATATAACCGATAACCAGGTACAGGTGATAACGGTAGTGCCTGCGCTGGGAGCGCCTGATGTGGAAAGGTTGATTACGTTCCCCATAGAACAGGCAAACAGCAATATACCGGGGTTGGTAGAGATTCGCAGTTTCTCCAGGTTCGGGTTGTCATTAGTTACCATTGTGTTTGATGATGATGTGGATGTGTATTGGGCAAGGCAGCAGGTAGCCGAACGCCTGTTGCGTGTGCAGGATGAGCTGCCCAAGGGGATGGGCCAGCCTTTCCTGGCGCCTGTTACTACCGGGCTTGGTGAAATATACCAGTATGTTGTAAGGCCCAAAGAAGGTTATGAAAAAAAGTATGACGCTACCGAATTGCGCACTATACAGGACTGGATTATACGCAGGCAACTATTGGGTGTAGNNAGCCATCAATACGGCAAAGCTTGCATCGTATGGCGTTACCGTAAATGATATATTCTCCGCGCTGGAAAATAACAACGCGAACACCGGGGGGGCTTATATAGAAAAAGGCCCGGCCGTGTTGTACATACGTACGGAGGGCTTAGCTGAAAGCATAGAGGACCTGGAAAGTATACCTGTGAAACAAACGCAAGGCGGTATACCGGTATTTATCAAAGATGTAGCGGAAGTACATATCGGTTCGGCGGTAAGGTATGGCGCTATGTGCTACAATGACAAAGGTGAGGTGTCCGGCGCAGTAGTGATGATGTTGAAAGGCGCAAGCAGTGGCATGGTTATCAAGGAGATAAAAAAACGTGTGGCGCAAATACAGAAAACCCTGCCTGAAGGTGTTGTTATTGAGCCATTCCTGGACAGGACCAAGATGGTGAACAATGCTATAGGTACGGTGGAGAAAAATCTGCTGGAGGGAGCATTGATTGTTGTGTTTGTCCTTGTATTGTTTTTGGGCAACATGCGTGCGGGTTTGCTGGTAGCATCTATTATTCCGCTGTCCATGTTATTTGCCGTCATTATGATGAACATGTTCGGAGTTAGCGGCAACCTGATGAGCCTGGGTGCATTGGATTTCGGACTGATAGTAGATGGTGCCGTCATAATTGTAGAAGCCGTTATGCACAGGTTGCACCATTCAGCCAGGTTCAGGAATGTAACGCAGCTGACACAGACAGAGATGAACGATGAGGTTAAGACATCAGCATCTAAGATGATGAACAGCGCGGTGTTCGGGCAAATCATCATTCTCATTGTCTATCTGCCTATCCTCACATTGCAGGGTATTGAGGGCAAAATGTTCAAACCCATGGCACAGACCGTGGCATTCGCATTGGCAGGGGCGTTTTTGTTGTCACTTACTTACATACCTATGATGAGTTCTCTCTTCATCAGTAAAAAAATAAGCCATAAGCCTAACTTTTCTGACCGGATGCTGGGCCGGCTTGCTGAATATTATCGCAGGGTATTGACGAAGGTCATGGCATTTCCTAAACTGGTAATATCAGTAGCAGCAGGCTTGTTTGTTATAGCACTAATAGTTTTATCTTCTTTAGGGGGTGAATTTATTCCGCAACTCGAAGAGGGTGACTTTGCCGCTGATACAAGGGTGCTGACAGGCAGTAACCTGCACACTACCATAGAAGCTACGCAAAAGGCATCTGCAATTTTACTGGACAGGTTCCCGGAAATTGAAAAGGTGGTGACAAAAGTAGGAAGCGGAGAAATACCCACCGACCCCATGCCAATGGAGGCGAGCGACCTGATGATTATTCTGAAGGATAAAAAAGAATGGACCACAGCAAAAACATTTCCAGAACTGGCAGATACAATGAGTGCGGCCATAGCCGAAGTGCCCGGTTTAACAACGGGTTTTCAATATCCTGTGCAGATGAGATTTAATGAACTGATGACAGGTGCCAAACAGGACGTGGTATGCAAGATATTTGGCGAAGACCTGGACACCCTGGCGCATTATGCCGAACAATTGGGGAAACTTGCAACGGGTATTGAAGGGGCTAAGGATATATACGTAGAAACTGTAACAGGCCTGCCGCAAATAGTGATAGAATACAACAGGGCTGCGATAGCAGCATACGGATTAGATATAGAAGCAATAAACAATGTTATACATACTGCTTTTGGTGGCAAAAGCACCGGTATGCTATTTGAAAGGGAACGAAGGTTTGACATTGTAGTCAGGCTGGCGGGTGACAGGCAAAAGAACCTGAATGATGTGGCTGAACTGCTAATACCCACACCCTCGGGCGCACAGGTACCGCTGAACCAGTTGGCTACAGTACAAATAAAAGAAGGGCCTAACCAGATACAAAGAGAAGACGCCAAGCGCAGGATTATAGTAGGGTTCAATGTACGTGGCAGGGACGTGCAAACGATTGTACATGAATTGCAGAAGAAAGCAGAAGGAATTACACTACCACCCGGGTACTATATTACCTATGGCGGAGCATTTGAAAACCTGGAAGCAGCACAGGCCAGGCTGGCAATAGTAGTGCCGCTGGCCTTGGGCTTGATATTCCTGATGTTATATTTCGCATTTGGCTCGCTGAAACACGGGCTGATAATATACAGTGCAATTCCTCTGTCAGCTATAGGCGGTGTGTTTGCATTAGCGCTAAGGGGTATGCCATTCAGCATCAGTGCAGGTGTGGGATTCATCGCATTATTCGGTGTGGCTGTTTTGAACGGAATCGTTTTAATCTCAGAGTTCAGAAAATTGAAAGCAGATGGTATGACTAATCTCAAAGACATAGTATTGCAGGGTGCTACTACCCGCTTGCGCCCTGTGCTTATGACTGCATCCGTTGCATCGTTAGGTTTCCTGCCTATGGCATTGAGCCATAGTGCGGGTGCCGAAGTTCAACGGCCATTGGCGACAGTTGTCATTGGCGGATTAATAACTGCTACATTCCTTACACTTTTCCTGTTGCCAGTGTTGTTTGTTGTCTTCGAGCAAGTGAAATTCAGGGCTAAACGTAGTGCCGCTGTTATGCTGTTGTTGGTGNNGGTGTACATGCCCAGCAAGCCATCCCTCTGCAGGCCGCTATTGACTCCGCGCTGGCCAACAACCTGTCTATAAAGAGTAAAAGGCTTACTGCTGAACAGTACCGAAAAATGGCCGGCACAGCCTGGGATATCGGGAGAACTTCGGTTGCTGCTGAATGGGGCAATATCAACAGTGCGTACAACGATACAAGGTATAGCGTATCACATACCATATCTTTCCCCGCGGTATATGCCAGGCAAAACGTACTGATGAAAGCGGAATGGCAGGCTGCAGAAATACAAGTAAAGGGTAGGGAAAAAGAATTGGTAAAGCAGGTGTCACAAACATATTGTGCTATGAACACCCTGATGCAGAAAAGACGGTTACTGGAATATGCTGATAGTGTATATGAAGAATTTTATAAAAAGGCGGAGCTCAGGTATAACCTAGGAGCTTCTGATATATTGGAAAAAGCGACTGCTGAAAATCAGCGTGGGCAAATATACCTGCAATTGCAACAATTGGAGGCTGATATAATAGCGCTGCAACTGAGGTTTGCCTACCTGCTGCAGACAGATAATATATTCGTGCCGCAAGATGATTTATTGAAACTTCCTGTGCCCGTTGTTCGTGCAGAGCCTGCCAATAATCATCCCGATGTACAATACCTGCTGCAACAACAGAAGATGGCAACCGCTCAATTGAGGTTGGAAAAAATAAAACTGTTACCGGAGATTACGGGAGGATACTATAACCAAAGCTATTCAGGCTGGCAAAAAGTAGATAACATAGAACGATTTTATACGCAGAACGATAGGTTTGGGTCTGGGTTAATAGGTATCAGTGTGCCTATATCCGTATTTTCTCAAACTGCCAGGCTGAAGGCGTTATCGCTGAACAGGGCTGCCACTGAAATGAGTTATAAGGACGGACAGCAGGCGTTTGCGTTGCGCTACAGGCAGACATTGACGGAATACCGGAAAAATGTCGCGGCAGTAGCCTATTACGAAGGTAAAGGGCTGGCTAATGCAGATGATGTATTGAACGCTGCCAGGGATAAATACCTGCATGGGGATATCAACTACATGGAATATGCAATGCTCATCAATCAGGCTGTAGCCATAAAGTCGGGGTATTACGATGCATTGAAGGAATTAAACCAAACAATAACAGAATTAAATTACCTGTCGAATAAATAAAAAGAATATGAAGCAATTGTTGATGATACTATTGGTAATAGCTGCCGGCTGCGGTACTAATAATAAGGAGCAGCCTGAAGATGTTGCTGCTGATGTTTCAGGAGATATTGTTGTATTAACGAATGAACAGGCCAAAAATACACAGATTGAAACTGTCAGCATCACGAAACGAAGTTTAGGTTCAGTATTGCGGGCGAATGGCAAAATAGAAGTACCTCCCCAGAATATGGTATCGGTCAGTTTCCCGTTAGGTGGGTTTCTCAAGTCGACAAAGTTGCTACCAGGGGCGCATGTCGGTAAAGGGGAGGTAATAGCGGTAATGGAAGATCAGCAGTTTATACAACTGCAACAGGACTACCTGACTGCAAAGGCTAGGCAGGCCTACCTTCAGAATGAATACCGCCGCCAGCAGGAATTGAACAGGAGTAAAGCCAGCAGCGATAAGGTGTACCAACAAGCAGAAGCTGAGTATAAGAGCAACAACATTATGATAAGTGCCCTGCAACAAAAACTGAAACTGGTAAACGTAAATACTGATCAATTAAACGATGGCAATATTTCGCGCACAGTAAATGTACATGCACCTGTCAGTGGTTTTGTATCAGCAGTATATGTAAACGTTGGTAAATACATTACCCCGTCTGAAGTGATGTTTGATATTGTAGATCCTACAGATATCCACCTGTTGCTGACAGTGTTTGAAAAGGACATCAGCAAGTTGTTCATCGGGCAAAAGGTAGTAGCATATTCTAATAATGAGCCCGGGCGCAAATTTTCAGCAAAGATTGAATTGATTGGTAAAGATATTGGAGCGGACAGAGCGGTACAGGTACATTGCCATTTCGATAATTACGATAAATCGCTGGTGCCGGGTATGTATATGAACGCAGAAATTGAAATGCAGCAGTCGGAGTCACAGGTGCTGCCTGACGACGCCATTGTACGCTACGGCGATAAGGAGTATATATTCATGGACAACGGGGATAAGCAATATAAAATGATTGAAGTAATAACCGGTAGCACGGAAGAAGGATATACGGCGGTAACAACAGTCAGCGGACAGGATATTACAAAACCCATAGTCAGCAAAAATGCATATACCTTGCTAATGATGCTGAAGAATACAACGGAATAAGTATAGCGGGAATTACACCGCTATACTCATCCTGTTGTACCTGTTTTTATATTCTATTGGCGAGAGCCCGGTTACTTTTTTAAAAGTCATGCGGAATGCCTTGGTGTCATTATAGCCCACCTCGTACATTATTTCGTTGATTGTNNGCGCTGTATATATTCCACTACGGTGTTGGCGGTGGCTTTTTTAAACCTTCGTTCCAGGCTGCGGCGGCCCAATGCAAATGTGCTGGCCAGTTGGTCAACAGTTAGTTTTTCGGTATAGTTGTTTTCAATGTATTCCTGCGCCGCTCTTATTTCATCATCATCATGTTCTTTTTGCCCGCTGAACACGACAAACCTCGCCTGGTTGTCCCGCTCTATTTCTATAGCAAATACTTTTGATAGCAGCATCGACATCTCTCGCCCCGTATATTTTTCTATCAGGTGCAGTATCAGGTTCAGGTAAGAGAAAGCACCCCCACTGGAATAGATGCCGTTTTCCTCTGTAATGATGCGCTCCGTCACCAGGTTCACCTGCGGGAACATTTTTCTGAATTCATTTTCCGCTACCCAGTGCGTAGCGCATTTTTTATCATCTACCAGTCCGGTAGAAGCAAGAATAAAAGCCCCTACACACAAGCTCGCTATTTCCGCACCCTTGCCATATTGTTCTACTATCCACGGCACGAATTCCTTGTTGATTTCTATAGCTTCGGCCATGCTGCCATCTATTGCGGGTATCACTATCAGGTCGGTCTTTTTTACATCCCGTATCAACGCATCTGCATTTACGGTAAATTTTCCCCCGCACACGGGTGTGTTTTCTTCCAGCCCTACCAGTTTGATGTCGAACATGGGTGCTGCACTACGCATGCCCATGATATTATTTACCTGTGCGAATAATTGGCGTGTGCCTTCCAGGCTGGCCAATATGGCTTTTCTCGGGATGATTATGGATACGTGTTTCATTAACGATTGGTGTTTGTGTAGGGCAAATATAAGGTATCCTGATGTCGGAAACAGCCCCATATGTTGGCGCAATCGCACAGTATACATCATTAAGCATATCAGTAGGTTTGCATCGAACAATTTTAATAACCGATAAAACTGAAATTATGTCAAAGCAAATATTCGTAAATCTACCTGTAAAAGACCTTAATAAGAGTATGGCTTTCTTTACTCAACTGGGTTATTCTTTCAACGAACAGTTTACCGATGATAAAGCTGCTTGTATGGTGATAGAGGAAAATATTTTCGCCATGCTCATTACCGAAGAGTACTTCAAAACGTTTACCAACAAACCTGTAGCTGATGCGCAAAAAGGAACGGAAGTAATCATTGCATTGTCTGCTGACAGCAGGGAACAGGTAGATGAATTGATTAATATGGCTATTCAGGCAGGGGGTAACTGCCCTATGCCTGCGCAAGACCACGGCTGGATGTACGGGCGAGCTTTCACAGATATTGACGGCCATATGTGGGAAACAATATGGATGGACCCTAATGGCCCGGGCGAAGCATAGTTGAAATAATATTCAATAACAACATTAAAATGATAAACATGGCAACATTAAACGCGCACATTGCATTCAATGGCAACTGCGAAGAAGCATTCGATTTTTACAGCAGGGTATTCGGCAGCCAGGTAAGTATGGTGATGCGCAACAAGGATATACCAGCTGAAGTACCCTCACCGGCCGGCGAAGCTGAAACAGACAAAATACTGCACATCTCCTTACCTATAGGCGACAAGTGTATGCTGATGGGTTGCGATATGCCTGCTGCATACGGCGAGGCTACCCGTTGCAACAGCTTCAATATATCTATCAGTACAGACAGCGAAGCACAAACAGAGAAGTATTACAACGGGTTGCTTGACGGAGNNAAATATGCCATTAGACAAAACATTCTGGGGGGCGTACTTTGGTATGGTGGTGGATAAGTATGGTGTACAGTGGATGATTAGTTACGATTACGATCAATAATTGTCAAAAATCTATTTATGAAAAAACTGAAGATAATCTACTGGATATTCACTGCGCCTTTTGTGGCTTTCATGCTGTTCTCTGCCATACCGGATATAATGGTGACAAAAGAAGCGCATGAATTTATGACCGCCCTCGGCTACAATGATACAGTTACACGCTTCCTGGGCATAGCCAAAACCCTGGGATGTATTGCGATAGTAGTGCCTGGTTTTCCCAGGTTGAAGGAATGGGCATACGCAGGATTGTTTTTCGACCTGCTGGGAGCCTGTGTTACAATGGTAGGGGCATATGGCATCAACCCACAGATGTCTTTTATGTTGTTGCCTATCGGTTTTTTATTTGGCTCTTATATATACCATCACAAAATTCTGAAAGCACAATCGTGATACAAACTCAGCGCGGCATGATAGAAGTGTTTAAGACAAATGTTTCCAATCCACAGCAGGCTGATGAGCTCATCGGCCTGCTGCGGAATTTTTTGCCCGGCGGCATCATCAATTTCGACCTGGAAGATTGCGATAAAATTCTGAGGATTGATTATTCATGTATTGACCATAAACTTATAATTCGTAAACTTGAATTGATGGGTTTTGAGTGCAGCGTACTGCAATAAAAAAAGCCGCTTCAATTGAAGCGGCTTTTTGTGTATTAGGTTATTCAGCTTAGATATGCTGCTTGAAATATTCCAATGTACGTTTTAAACCTTCGCTGCGGTCCACCTTGGGTTCCCAGCCTAAGATTTCTTTGGCTTTGGTTATATCAGGACGACGTTGTTTGGGGTCGTCTTTCGGCAAAGGTTCGTAAACGATTTTTACGTCTTTATTGCCTACCAGTTCCACCACTTCTTCAGCAAACTCTTTCAGTGTGATTTCTGCGGGATTGCCAATGTTCACCGGCATATAATAGTCTGACATCAGCAGGCGGTAAATACCTTCTACCAGGTCGTCTACATAGCAGAATGAACGTGTTTGAGAACCATCGCCGAATACGGTTACATCTTCGCCACGCAACGCCTGGCTCATGAATGTAGGCAGCGCACGGCCGTCATCGAGCCTCATACGCGGGCCGTATGTGTTAAAAATGCGTATCATCCTTGTCTCCACACCATGAAAGTTGTGGTAAGCCATAGTAATACTTTCCAGGAAACGTTTTGCCTCGTCGTATACACCGCGTGGACCTATCGGGTTTACGTTACCCCAGTACTCTTCTACCTGTGGGTGTACCATCGGGTCTCCATATACTTCTGATGTGGATGCTACCAGTATACGTGCTTTTTTTGCAAGTGCCACGCCCAGTACATTATGTGTACCCAGTGCGCCTACCTTCAGCGTTTGTATCGGCATCTTCAGGTAGTCTATAGGGCTGGCCGGAGAGGCAAANNGAAACCCTCCTTAATGAAACGGTCACTCAGATGTGAACCAAGGAAACCGGCGGCGCCTGTTATGAGTACTCTCTTTTTATCAGCCATTGTAGTTGTTTATGTCTATTATTGCTATCAAGTATTATGACAGTACTTTGATTTTTTCTTTCAGGTTTTCGTGGATAGTACTGCGTCCTATACTTTCATAATAAAAGCCTGTTTCTGCCATCTTTTCAAGAGTGAAAACATTACGTCCGTCGAAAATGAATGGTTGTTTCAATGTAGTGTGTATCTTTTCAAAGTCAGGATTGCGGAACTCATTCCACTCAGTAACAATGGCCAGGGCGTCTGCATCTTGCAGGGTCTCATATTCATTGGCGCCATAGCTTATCTTATCCCCCATTATCTCTTTCACATTATTCATCGCTTCCGGATCGAATACATGAACCGACGCTCCTGCTGCTAATAATTCGTCAATCAGTTCCAAAGCCGGTGCTTCACGTATGTCATCAGTCTCCGGTTTGAAAGCCAGCCCCCATATTGCGAATTTTCGACCTGAAAGATCTTCGCCAAATACATTTTTTATTTTCTTGCCAAGC
>DINJ01000128.1 GCA_002423665.1 Bacteroidetes bacterium UBA5543
GCATAATGTGCCTGCATATCCATTGCATCAAATAGTATGCAGGGTTGGCAGTTTCACACCAAGTGTCACTACGCTCATAGCCTGGTTCAAAGGTCACACCTCGCATGCGGCTGAGCCCTGGCATGGGCGCAACCCCGCGGCGGCTATGAGCAGCTATATGCTGGACGCATTGAACTATAATATGGAAGATGGAGAAAAACACCATTTTATTACGGTTACTCCTGCCTATATGGAGTTGGGTAGCATAGCCTATGGTACATCTGCCGGAGAGGGTTCAGTGCACCTTACCGTAAGGGCTGATACAAACGAACGGTTGAGGAACACGATAGATAAGCTGGAAAGCCTGGCAAAACAAAAAGCCGACCAGCACGGTTTAACAGTCCATTTTGAAGAACAGGAGATATTTGAATCGAACCAAAACGCAGCAGAAGCCGTTAACTTAATACAAGCGGCGGCAGCGGAACTGGGTTTATCTTACCATGATAAAGACGAGCCATTCCGCTGGGGTGAGGACTTCGGCCTATTCACCAACAGGATTAAAGGGGCTATGTTCGGTATCGGTTCTGGCGAAGATTGCAAACCATTGCATCACCCGGCATACGACTTCCCCGATGAGATATTGAACAACGCTATCAACATGTTTATTACCATACAGAAAAAAGCACAGGATACATGAAAGATTCGTCAACGATAATACTGGACAAAGCAGCCATGAGCAACAACTGGAACTTTTTACGGTCTTATTTTGGCAATGAGGTGGTAATCAGCGCCGTGGTCAAGGGCAATGCTTACGGCCACGATATAGAAACGTACGTGCCACTGGCGGAGGAATGTGGTGTCAATCACTTTTCGGTATTCAATGCGGGGGAAGCATACAGCGTACATAAGGTAGCCCGTCCCGAAACGATGATTATGATCATGGGCGCGATGGACAATGACGATATCCGGTGGGCTATTGAAAACGACATAGAATTTTATGTATTCGATATGCAGCGGTTGGAAGATGTTGCGAAAGAAGCAACCAGGCAAAACAAAAAAGCAATTGTACATATAGAAGCAGAAACAGGCATGTACCGCACGGGTTTCGACATGCAACAAATACCTGCACTGATAAAAAAGCTGCAACAATACAAAGAATGTATCCGCTTCAGGGGATTATGCATGCACTTCGCCGGGGCGGAACATATCAGCAACTATGTGCGGCTGAAAAACCAGAAAGTTATCTTCAAAAANNAATTTAAGCTGGCTGGTGTGCAGCCGGAGATTGTGCATACCTGCTGCTCGGCGGCGGCTATCCGGTTTCCTGAAATGCGGTACGATATGCTGCGCATAGGCATACTGCAATACGGTTTCTGGCCCAGCCCGGAGATGATGGTGACCTACCTGAACGAGAAAAAACTGGGGCACGGTGAGTCTCCGCTAAAAAGAGTGATACGCTGGGAAAGCAGTGTTATGAGTGTGAAGCAGGTGCCGCAGGGCGGTTTCATAGGTTATGGCTACAGCTACCTGGCAGAGCAGGATATGAAGATTGCCATTGTGCCGGTGGGTTACGCACACGGCTTCAGCAGAGGATTAAGTAATTCGGGCTCTGTACTGATTAAAGAGCACAGGTTACCCGTTATAGGTATCGTCAACATGAATTGTATTGCCGTGGATATTACAGGCGTGACGGAAGAAGTGCGAAGTGGTGACGACGTAGTATTGATAGGCCGCCAGGGTGAGCGGGAAATAAGTGTTGCTTCTTTCGGGGAAATGACCAACCAACTGAACTATGAACTGCTGACCCGCCTGCCCATGAACATACCCCGTTGTGTAAACAATTAGTTGACAACAGCTACCACCATGCCGTCATATTCTTTTATGCCTACATTCTGCAAGATGGTTGCTGTTACGGCTTTGTTCCCTGACAGCCATTGGTTCAGTCTTCTTACACCCTGCACTTTGTCATCAGCGCTGTGTTCATCTAATACTGCTCCCTCGCGTATTACATTATCTGCAACAATCACACTGCCCGGCCTTGCCAACTTGATGGCCGATTGAAAATATTCCAGGTACGGCGGTTTATCCGCATCAATAAATATTAAATCGAACGGTGCCATTTGCTCTTTTTCAAGTTCGACTAAAACGTCCAATGCTTTACCTACACGTATATCAATCATATGGTTCAATCGTGCAAATTCAAAATTACTCCGCGCAACTTCTGCATAATCAGGATTGTATTCTATAGTAATTACTTTCCCATCTTCAGGCACAGATTTGGCCAGCCATATGGTACTATACCCTCCCAATGTACCCAGTTCCAGTATCTTTTTGGCAGAACACATCTTCGCCAGTACTTGCAGGAATTTTCCCTGTACGGGAGAAATATTGATCATCGGCATGCCTGCCGCATGTGTTGTACGCTCAGCATGGCCGAGCACATCATCAACCGGCGCTAAAAGGTTGCTGATATATTCGTCTACCTGCATGAAAAGTTTATCGTCCATACAGGTGAAGTTACGACAAACCGCAATGTCCTTTATTGGACCTGGTTATATATAGCAGCCAGCCTGCCACTGAAGATGTATTGGTACTCGTGCAGGCGGCCGAAGCAAGTTTGCACCTGTTCACGCAAGCCGGATGTCCAAGCTGTACCTTTTGCAGCCTTTATATTGATGAGTGATGCATACAGGCCCGATGACGCAGCTGATAAGAGGCTGCTGAAAGCCATGCCCGTATCACCTTTTGCCGATTTAAGGCCTATATCATATATCTCCATGCACAGGGGTATTATATCAATACAGGTGTTGCATAGCTTTAACATGGTAGCGGTAGCGCCTTCCAGCATTTTCTCAGCCTGTTGTTTCAGGGCTTCTTTTTTTGCTTCGTCCGGCTCATTATCACGAGCCAGCCGCACCCTCAGCATACTTTCAACAGCTGCCGCATCGGCCTGCATAATGGCCTCAAGTACAGGTATATATTTTGATTCAAACTTTTGTTGAATTTCCGCCAGTGGTGCATGAACTTCGGCGTAAGATTCCTTTCCCGTCGTCAGTTTACATACTGACACCAGTACGTGGGTTGCAGCTATGGCACCCAGTGCTACAGATGCGCCGGCACCTGTCATTCCCTTGCCTTTACCAAATTCTTTCAGCAATTCCTTTGCCGGCATATCCAACAGATGAGACATAGTTGTTTGCTTTAGTACAGTGACCACAAGTTATGAAAAAGCCCTGCAGTAATACTACAGGGCTGAATGATTTTAATGCGCTTCAAAGATTACAAACTGGCCAGTTGCACTTTCTGCTGCAGTTCCAGTACGCTCTCTTTATATTCCGAATCGGTATCCATCAGGTTCTCTACCGTTTGGCAAGAGTGTATTACCGTGGTATGGTCAAAGCCACCAAAATGATCGCCTATTGTCTTCAAAGACTGCTTCGTAAACTTCTTTGCGAAGTAAATTGTAATTTGTCTTGCCAATACTACTTCACGTTTGCGGGTCTTCGTCAGCAACCTTTCGTAAGATACGTGGTAGTACTCGCAAACCATCTTTTGAATATTCTCAATAGTCATCTCCCTGGCAGCTGTCTTCACAAAGTTCTTCATTACTCGGTTTGCCAGGTCCAGGTCTATCTCCTTTTTGTTGAGTGTAGCCTG
>DINJ01000142.1 GCA_002423665.1 Bacteroidetes bacterium UBA5543
GGTTTGAAGAAATTATAAGCGCTTGCTGAGTGCGAGGAAGCTATTCACCCCTATAACAAATACCAACAACGCCAGCATGTAATATTTCTTGAGTTGTATTTGCCACAGGTATTCAGCATCCGCAGCATCTTCTTGTTCCAGCGTTAGAATGCCGGTTTTCATATTCGGGTAGAAACTAGTCGTATCAACTGTTATAGTTTGAGACTTTGGGTTGAATTGAAGATTATAGCTGCCATACATAGATTCTGCGGCTATTATTAATACGCTGTCATCGTTTAGCCTGTTCTCTCCGACATATCTTTCAAATCTTCTGAATGGTAAATGTTTACTATGAGCTGGCGGAATGACAAAGGGTCCTTTCAGTTCTTTTTGTTGATAATGATAATAGTAGAAAGTTGTATCGTCTGTAATAATTACATAATGGTCTGAATCGTGTAAAACTTGTTTGATATTTTTAAAGGAGCAAAGTGCTTCATCGGTTGTGTCGATGTCGTAAAACAACTTTGTTTCATAGTTATGTTTAGGCGCAATTTCATTTTCGGTATTGAACAAGTGACAACTATCATTTTTGATATAATATCCCAGTNNGTGTACTTTATGGATAATACATCTTTAAAATCAGGGATAATATCCTCGTGCCGTAGTGATTTTGTATCACCGAAATTTAATACACGCACAAAATCATACGAACCGGATATAGAAGAGTTTGCATAAACGTCACTAGGGGCATCTACCTTTTCAAACTCTCCGTAATCAGCAATAAACATTACTTCGCCCTTACTTTTATGGAGGTCTTTGTTCAGTGCGAAATACACCCGCTGTAATATCTGCCTGTATTCCAGTTGGGTACCATAGCAATATATAATAGCTGCATTTCTGCATTCGTGTTGGTCTGAGTCTTCCTCGCTTTTGATAAACCAATTTGTGTTAGTACTGACTATGTACTTTTTTTTAGGTGTTATTATGTTGTGACCTACAAAGGTGTATGGGATGTTAATGATTACCTTAATATTGGCTGTATCGTTAAAGTATTGCTTGTTCAACAAGTGGAGGTACATTAACAATGCGCCCTCTTCGGAGTGATTGATTCCAAAATCAGCATCATTTATTAAAAGCACTTTCGTGTTTAATGTGTATATGATTGACCTGAAAACCATATCCCCGTACGAGGTAACTCCAATCAGTATATATAACGCTATCAGGATGATTCTTTTCATTCAGGAATTTTGCTGAATTGAAAATACACATTTCAAAAGAACAAAACGAAGCAATAAGCCACTTGCTCATCCATGTTCGCATTACTCACGCTAACAAAAAATAACCTTTTGATAAAATACACATAACAATACAGGTAATTTCTTTGTTAGTAATTCACAATTCAATATCAGGAATGAGATTTTCTTTAAGACTATTATCGGCTTTCTGCCTCTGCTCTTTAGCAGGCTATGCCCAAAATAATGATAGTACTGCCAGGAGGGCGCCTAAGGTAAAAGTATTGCCCGTCCCCGCTTTTGGCCATTCGCCTGAAACAAGTACTTATATAGGTGCTGTATGCCTGTTCACCCTTGATTTTTACAGGGATACGCTTACACGTACATCTAATGCCAAGCTGGAGTTCAACTATACCTGGCGCAAACAAGTGATACTGGAGGCGGGATGGAATTATTTTTTCAGACAAGAAAAATGGTACACCCAAGGTACGTTGCAGTACTCCAAATTCCCGGATTACTATTACGGAATAGGGGAAGGTACCGGTAATGCAGCACAGGTATTGTACCGGAGCAACAGGATGGTAGCAGATGTAAACTTCCTGAAAAACATCAACGGGGAGTTTTTTATCGGGCCGCGCCTGAGGTATATCAACTACTATGCACTCAGTTATGATACAGGCAATGTTTATCACCCTGAACTTATTGATGCTAACATAGCAGGCGGTGGATTTACAGCATTAAAAGATACACGTGACAACCTGCTCAATCCTGGCAGCGGCACTTACCTTGAACTGACCAATACGTATAATGGCTCAGCGGGAATTCCGGTGTACAGCAAGCTGCTGGCTGATACGCGGGGGTACAAAACGATAAGGCCCAATGTCATTATTGCAGGGCGTTTTCTGAACGAGTTCACTATCGGAAATCCGCCTTTTTATGATTATTCCCTGCTGGGTGGAGATAAAAAAGTTAGGGGGATTTACTACGGCAGGTTCAGGGATAAAAACNNACGGTGCAGGCATCCGCTTTTTGATAGACAGGAAACAGAATATCAACCTGCGGTTTGACTATGCCCTTGCCGGCGATGGACAGGATGGGTTTTATGTTTCTTTCGGAGAATCGTTCTGAATGAACTACCAATTTTCCGGGAAAATTCCCATGAACCATATGCTGAGTGAAATGCAATGCATTGTCTCTTATCAGGATATAAAAGACATAGGCCTTTACATGAAACAATCTGACATACAGAAGAAGCGTAAGGGCGTTCAATCTTCATGGTATTCCAATAACAATTCTTTATAAAGTCTTTAACAGGAGTCGGAGAGATGTTTTCGTACTTTTGTACTGTTTTCATGGNNTCCGTAGTCAGATGCTCTATTCAGTTGAGCTACGCAGCCATCCCTTTTTTGAATTGGGACTGCAAAGATAAGGGCATTATCTCATTTTGCAAAGCATTTTTTTAAGGTTTCACGGCTGGGCTTTTATTATTTTGCAGCCGTAAAAAACACCGGGTATGGATATAGAAATATGGTCGATAGGCAAGGAGAACGAGGCTTTTATAGAGCCCGGGGTGCAGTATTATTTCAAGAAAACCCGTCCCTACAACCCCGTACAACTGGTGACCCTGCAACTACCCAAAAAAGCGGCCACCACCGATATTGAACTCACTAAACAACGGGAAGAAGAACTGATATTAAAAAAAATACAACCACATCATTACCTGGTATTGCTGGACGAGCGGGGCAAACAACTGACCTCGCCGCAATGGGCACAACAGTTTCAGCAGTGTATGAACCAAGGGGTGAAGACTTTGGTTATACTCATTGGCGGGGCGTACGGCGTGTCTGACAAAGTGAAGAAAGAAGCTAAGCAGGTATGGTCGCTGTCGCAATTGGTATTTCCTCACCAGTTGGTACGGCTGCTAGTGGCCGAACAGGTTTACCGGGCATTCAGTATCTTGCACAACAGCCCGTACCACCATTCTTAATTAAAGAACATGAGCATTACCATAATCATAATTGCTATTACTGTCATTGTTTCATTAGTGGCGTTCAGCAACGACGAATTGCTGAACAAACTAATATTTTACCCCGCACGCATGAATACACCGGGTGAATATTACAGGTTCATCACCGCCGGGTTGATACATGCTGATTTCATCCACCTGTTCTTCAATATGTACGTGCTGTATATTTTTGGAGAGAACGTGGAATACGTATATACTGTTTATATAGGTAAGCCCTTCATGTTTGGGGTAATGTACTTTTTAGCCCTCATTGCAGCATCTTTGCCATCGTTTGCCAAACACAGGAACAACTATTACTATCGTGCTTTAGGGGCATCGGGGGCTGTAGCAGCAGTACTATTTTCGTTTGTGTATTATGCGCCATGGACGAAGTTATACCTGTTTGGTGTATTACCTATCCCCGCAATTATCTTCGCCGTGTTATACCTTGTATATTCTGCTTATGCGGCCAGGAAGGGACAAGACAATGTGGGGCACGATGCACACTTTTGGGGGGCCGTTTTCGGTTTTGTGTTTACATTCATCTTCGACCCCAGTCATGGACAGGTATTCATTCAGCAGGCCCTGAATCCGAGCTTTTAATTAACCGTTGCAACCACCACCTCAGTAGTTCCCTGCTTCACTTTAAACCTTTCATCCAGGCGGTGGCCCGCTACCCACACTATGCGTTGGTTGCTCTCCAGCACCCATACGTTTTCTTTCTCGTGCAGGGGTATCTTTTTGTCGATGAAATAGCGGCTGAGTTTTTTCTTCTTCATGCCCATGCCCAAGGGGTAAAAATAGTCGCCCTGCTTCCAGCGGCGTAGTATCAGTGGCTGCTCCAGCTTGCTTACGTCTATGTAGGCGGTATTATCATCGGCTGGTATGGTTGCAGCTACAGGCGCATACCTGAATTTGAACTGCCTTGTTCCTGCACGTAATGTAATAGGTATGTTTTCTATTGATATGAAGTCAACCTGTCTTGTGTCAAATACCGTAATGATTAAAAAATCCCTGTCGCGAATGATGCGGTGCGTGGGTGATGTAATATAATGTCCGCTTTCTGAAGATAGCAATGCGATTATATCATGCACCTGCCCGGTAGCAAATCCAAAGGGTTTGAACAGCTCGTAGCAAATGGTATGCAATGGGCTGCGCTTTTGCAATTTCTTTACAGCTACATAGTAGTCTTTACCACGCAGTTCCAGCAGTTTCTTTCTTTCCAGTTCAATGGCTTTCAGGTACAGTTCTTCTGCCTCTGCAAAACGCTGAATACTGTTGTTGAGGCTACTAATGACATTGGGGAATGATCCCTCTATAACAGGCAGTATATTCAGCCTTATATCGTTGCGGGTGTATTTATCGCTGGCGTTCGATGCGTCCTCTCGGTAGGTTACCTGCTCATTTTGTACGTAAGTAGTAATATCTTTTTTAGCTGCAAAGAGCAATGGCCTGATAATCTTTCCGTTCGTCGGCAGTATGCCATGCAGGCCGCTGATGCCCGTACCTTTAAACAGGTTCATTAGCAGTGTCTCCGCATTGTCGTTGGCGTGATGCGCTGTTGCAATACAGGAGTACCCGTTCTTACTTCTTATTTGTTCCAGCCATTCGTAGCGCAGTATGCGTGCTGTTTCCTGCACACCTTTTTTCCATTGCTCTACTTTAGCTGCTGTATCAAATCGTACGCTGTGAAACTCAATATTGTTGGCTGCACACCAATTGCGTACCAGTTCTTCATCTTTATCAGCTTCTTCGCCGCGCAGCTGAAAGTTGCAATGCGCCACGGCAAAGGGTATACCGTTTTGTTGAAAGAGGTGGGTCATCACCATCGAGTCGGAACCTGAGCTGACTGCCAGTAATACGGGTTGCTGCAAGGTGTTGAAACCATTGCGTCGCCAGTTGTCCTGAAACTTTTTTAGTAATGACATCTTAAAATGTGAGCTCTTCGTATGCGCTTCTCAGTTCGCTGTAAGTATGATTATCGCCCGCTTTTTTGCTATGTTCCAGGCCCTGTTCGTACACTGCTATCGCTGCTTGTTCGTCACCCAGGCGCTCCAGCAATTTGGCGTAATGGTAGTAAGTTGCCAGGTATGCGGGGTCGAAAGTCATGTTCTTTTTAAACAGTTCTCCTGCATGCACATCATCGCCCAGCTTGATATACTCCAATGCCAGAGCGTGATTCAGGAAACAGTCGTCGGGCGACTGCTGCAGAAATGTCTTTATTTTTTCAATCCTGTCTGACATACAATATGCAAAGGTATAAAAAATAACAGGCTGCCGATGGGGCAGCCTGCTTCAGTAATGTTGTTTCGTATTATTTGGCTATTACCACCCTTGATTGGAGTTTGGTATCACCACCGTCTGCATTGGTATATAGTACGGTATATACGCCATTGCTAACGGCAGAGGTATTGAGTATAACATTAGATGCATTTACTTGTTGTTCCAATACCACTCGCCCCATCATATCTACCAACCTAACAGTGCCATTGGCATGAGCCAGGCCACTGAGGGACACCGATAGTTGATCAGCCGCAGGATTAGGGTAAACCACTATTGCAGGTTGTGTATTAACTTCATTTATAGCCTGTGGCCACAGTACATTGAAGTATTGGGTAAATCCACAGCCAAAGTCACCATTGAAATAACCGGTTAATGCCACCGGTATCAATGTACCCCTCCTGAACAGGTAGAATTCACCACGACCGTCGCCAGGTTTAGCCCACCAGTACAGGCCATTACACCCTGCGTCTGCTACTTCCAGTTTATACATACCCTGGTTCAGTATAAAGGAGTCCTTGTAAGTAGTGTTAGGGGCACAGTTAGTTCTCTGCGCTACCACGTTATTGGTAGAAAGGTCTGTTATTGTCCAACTTGTTTGGCTGGCACCCAACACAGTTCCTGAGTTTGTTTTCATTTCGATGGAAAGCTCAGAAGGAACATTCACCGCTGCTTTAAAGTTTGAAGACAGCTTATTATTAGTTGCATCCCCATCTGCACTACCGTTTACCTCTGCTATCTCTACCTTGAAAGTGTTAGTGTTGCCTGTTGCACTTTGCAGGTCGCTCATCAGGCCCAGTTCAATATCCATTGTCTCCAGTGGAGCGAGTGTACCGTTCCAGGTATATTCTTTCTGGCCTTTTGTATTCACCTCATACTTAAACTTGATGGAAGTAATCGTAGCGCTACCCGTGTTCTGCACTTTCACTATAGGTTTGCCCGTGAAGGGATTGAAGCGGAAATGCGTTTCGTGATCGCTGGGTGCGATGATGTCTTCCAGCGATGCATCTAAACTTTTGTTGAATGCGCCATAGTAGACTACTGCAGACTGGATATTATACGAGGCACCAGTTGAGTCCTGTGCAGCCTGGAAATCAAGATCAATATCAAAGTTGGAACTTGCGGTNNACCAGTTGGCGCGGTTGTATATCCATGTGCCCGACTGGGGGTACATATGGTTGTATCCGCAGTCATCGCGCCAGATGTCTTTCTGCGCAATCTGGTTGTTGTTCAGCATTACACGGTAGTACTTACGGCAGAACTCTGAGCAATTTTCATTGTTGTTACCGTGGCCGGTAATGTTCAACTTCAGTTCTGCAAACTGAGTATTAGCAGGTGCGGTCAGGTTTCTTGGCGTTACATTGTTGTCAATAGGGTTTTTAGTGGTGTATTGATAACCACCTTTCCACAGGCGATCAATATCAATTACATTCCTGGGAGGAGTACCTTCTATAAAATCGAAACGGACGTCGGCGGTAAAGCCCCATGAATAGCCTGAATAGAATATGCGTACTGTTGCGCTGTCTTTCAACTGATTGTAGAAGTCGGTAACATCAAATACATAGCGCTGCTTCCATGTCCAGGGTGTGCGGGCATAAGACGCATTGGCGTAAGGTGTGATGAAGCGGCCCATTTCCAAAGTATCGCCACCGGGGGTCATTACAAACATATGCACATCATAATCCCAGTCGCCGCAATATTGTGGATTGCCGGGACATTGATATTTACCCAGCGTAAAGGTCATCAGTACCTTCCTGTAAGAAACCGAACCGTCAGGGAATTCTACAGTGGTATCAAAAGCACCATAGTGGTTGATTTGCAGGCCTGCAAATGATTGAACTTTGGTTGTGTCACCCGGAGCCGCATAGCTGAACG
>DINJ01000164.1:0-1153 GCA_002423665.1 Bacteroidetes bacterium UBA5543
CACTTCCCCACAATGGTCTGGCCGTCCCTTCCACAGGAACTTGGATATCTGAGAACTGCCGGGCAATACCTTATGCGAACTGTGTATATAGCTTTCTGTTACCAGAGCATGCAGGTAAAACGGCGTTTTACCCGGAACGCCGGCGTACAACATATTATTGCCCGCAAGTACTTGCTGCAGGCGCTGGTTATTGGTAAGCTTGCTGAGTGTATCAGTCAGTTCCCAACCTGTAACAGCAGCCTTCTCATTGGCATCACCCATCCTCAGGCGATACAGCGGAAAGTGGTCGCCTACTTTGGTTACCAGCTTGATATATTCTTCCAGTGCTTGTCTTTCGTTGGGGAAGTANNAAAGGGTATTCAGTAGCTTCATTGTCAAAGGCTATCTTGTCGAAAGCGTTTTGGTCGTACCCTTTCAGTTGCAGTTTGTTCATAATGCCTGCATAACTGAAGATACGGTTGAGGGTGTGTCCATCGCCCAACCCACCTATATAGTGTACGCAGCTGTCAAATACTTTCTTTTCTACAGAGAAGGTTTGCAGGCAGCCACCAACCTGTTTGTCTTTCTCTATCACGCATACCTTCATGCCCTCTTTCGCCAGCATTACGGCAGATAATAGTCCACCCAGTCCGCTGCCGACCACCACTATATCATATGTATTATTCGCGGGCAAAACGTCTTACCTCATTAAGTCTATGATTCTTCCTTTATCACTCCGAAATGGACCTTTTACAGTTGAATCCTCATTTTTGATTTTTTCCATTTGGTCAAAGCAATAATCCATTTCCTTTTGAAGAATATCAGTACTGCCAGTTTCCCAATATTGTCCTTCATCAAAAACACTGAGTGTAGAAAAATGAAGCGAAATTGTTTTGAGCAATTTTATTATGGAAATGTGTACTTCAATAGGGGCAAATTGAGTTTTGCAATAATTCTNNTGATGTCTTCCATTATGCGTTTGGCAATATTGTTCGATGTTGTTTCGGAGCCGCTCTCGGCATATATGCGTATAATAGGCTCTGTGTTGCTGGGACGCAGGTGTACCCAGTCGTTGTCAAATTCTATCTTCAGGCCATCCTCGGTATTGATGGGGTGGCTCTTGTACTTGTCCTGTATTTTAGCGAAGATGCTTTTCAGGTCTATATCCTCGCTT
>DINJ01000164.1:1289-3950 GCA_002423665.1 Bacteroidetes bacterium UBA5543
GTGTGCGTTTTGCTTTTCAACCGTTGAGCAAAGTTCCGTCAGGTTCTCAGGCAGAGGCTCTGGGTTGTGGGCGAAGTTGCCTGTTACCTCTTCATTAATGGTAATAATATCTTCAACGCCCAACGCCTTCAGCAATGGCGGTACAGATATAGCACCTGTAGAGTTGATAGCATCTAATACTATCTTAAAGTTCTTCGCCTTGATTGCTGCTACATCCACCAGGGGGTGTTGCAGTATGGCATCAATATGCTTTTGTATATAGCTGTTGTCCTCTCTTATTGTACCCAGCTTGTTAATCAATGCGTACTCGTGTTCATTGTTATCGGCATAGTCCAGTATCCATTGGCCCGCCTCCGCACTCAGGAATTCGCCGCTGCTGTTCAACAGTTTCAGTGCATTCCATTCTTTGGGGTTGTGGCTGGCGGTGAGGATAATGCCCCCTGCAGCTTTCTCCATCACTACAGCCATTTCTACGGTAGGGGTAGTACTCAGGCCCAAGTCTACTATATCAAACCCGCAGCCTTGCAGGGTGGCGGTTACCAGGTTGCGCACCAGTGANNCATATGCTGTAGTAAACTTCACCACGTCAATGGGAGTTAACCCTGTTCCTTGTTTACCACCTATTGTGCCCCTGATGCCTGATATTGATTTGATAAGCGCCATATGCTTTGCTGTAAGTTTTCAGGTTGCTAAGATAATCTAATAATTCCCTTATGCAGTTACATCCCTATTATGTTTTGAGATATAGCCATCGTTAGTATATATCTGTGAATTATTGACTCGTTACAATATTTTAAGATTTTATTATAAGCCTTTTCTTCATGGATTCCGGGCAGAAAACAGTACTTTGGCAGGCTAAAAACCATTCCTTATGCAACACTCATCTCGAAACTTTTACAGCATGGTGCTGGCTCTGTTGATGTTACTGGTAACCGCCGGTAACGTATCTGTAGCCCAGGACCTTTCGGCTAAGCTGCCGATAGACCCCAATGNNACAAGAAGCCTGAGAAGAAGGTAGAATTGCGACTGGTAGTTAACGCAGGTTCTATACTGGAGGATGAAGATCAACAAGGCCTGGCGCACTTTATGGAGCATATGAACATCAATGGCACCAAGAACTTTCAGAAGAATGAACTGGTCAGCTACCTGCAATCAATTGGTGTGGAGTTCGGCGCTGACCTGAACGCATATACCAGCTTCGACGAAACGGTATATATATTACCCATACCTACCGATAAGGAGGGCAACCTGGATAAGGGTTTCCAGATTATCGAAGACTGGGCGCACAACGCATTGCTGACAGACAAGGATATAGACGACGAACGTGGAGTTGTGCTGGAAGAAAGCCGCCTGGGCAAGGGTGCAGAAATGCGCATGCTGCAAAAATATCTGCCCGAAATGATGGCGGGCAGCCGTTATGCTGATCGCCTGCCTATTGGTAAGGATGAAATACTGAAGAACTTCAAGTATGATGTAATACGCCGTTTTTATAAAGACTGGTACCGCCCCAACCTGATGGCGGTAGCTGTAGTGGGTGATATTGACAAGGCCACTGCCATGAAGTACCTGGAGAAGCACTTCAAGCCTATGACTAATCCGAAGACTCCCCGTGCCCGTTTTGATGTGCCGGTTGAAACCCGCAAGGTAGCTAAAGCCATGGTGCTGACTGACAAAGAAGCTACTAATTACCGTCTGCAAATTATCTTCCCCGCACAAAAGAAAGATAAGGAAATAACTGTAGGTGATTACAGAGAGTTTATGGTACGCGGCTTGATGAACGAAATGTTGAACCAACGTCTGAGTGACCTGGCACGAAGCAGCAACCCTCCGTTCCCTTATGCATTTGTATATGTAGGTGGCTGGGCACGTGACTACGAGAACCTTGTAGGCTTTACCATGTTTGGAGAAGAAGGGCCTGAAAAAGCGCTGATGGCACTGACAGGTGAAATGAAGCGTGCCAAGGAATTTGGCTTTACCGAGAACGAGATGGAATTGGCGCGCAAGAACTTGATGAGCGGCATGGAGAAATCTTACAACGAACGCAATACTACAGAGAGTGGTCAACTGATAGGTGAGTATGTGCGCAACTTCCTTGAAGACGAACCTATACCGGGAATAGAGAATGAATACAATTACTATAAGACATTGCTGCCTGGTATTAAGGTGAATGAAGTGAACAAGGAACTGCAGGGGCTGATGGCTGACATGAACTTCTTCTCGCTGATAACAGGGCCTGAAAAAGGTAAGGAGAAACTACCTACAGACGCGCAATTGCTGGCCATGACTAAAAAGGGTTTTGCGCAGGAGGTAACGGCAAAAGAAGAAGCTGCTGTTGCTACCAGCCTGATGGATACCAAACCGAAAGCGGGTAAGGTTGAGAATATCACTAAAGTAGAAGGTTTTAATGCAGTTACGTATACATTGAGCAATGGCATAAAAGTGACTGTGAAGCCTACCACCTTCAAGAGCGATGAAATAATAGTACGCGGTGTGAAGAAGGGTGGCAGCAACAACTTTGGCGTGGCCGATGTACACAATGTGCGCTATGCCAGCCAGGTAGTGGATGCAATGGGGTATAGTAAGTTCACACCATCTGACCTGGAAAAGGTACTGGCAGGCAAAACCATAAGTGCCGGCGCAAGTATATCCGAAATTACTAAC
>DINJ01000071.1 GCA_002423665.1 Bacteroidetes bacterium UBA5543
ATGTAATGGCGGTATATTGATAGAATAGTGAAACCTGCTTAACCACGGGGTTTCGCACACCCGGAAACTATATTGAGTTTTTGTCTTTTCATTTGTCTCTTCGGGCAGTATAGCAGTAAGAGCTTGCCAATGTTTACCACGTTTTTGCAAGGGGCTGTCATCATCATCAAACAGCTTGCCCAGGAATTTGTATAAGTAATGCTCCGCATCATCGTAATGGCCGATAAGTACAGTTATACCGCCCTTTTTAAGCTGTCTTTTTATATCAAACATTCTGCCCTTATACCTTATCTCATCCTTTTTTACCCAAACCAGCCTGGCGGCATCACCGAAGATTTCATTATCCAATACGAGGGTATCCCTGAAACTTCTTTCTTTCTTGATATGATGCACATAGTTGTAACACGCCTGTCGCGCTACATGCCACAACATATGTCCTGACACCGTCCATAGCATAACAATGGATACTAATAACACTACCCATTTTGTAAACCTCTTTCTGTATGGATGATCCTTCTTCAAAAAAAATGCCTTGCGTATGCAAGGCACAATTTACAATGTATCTTAAATAATATATAGCTATTCTATCAGTTTCGCTTGCTCTGCATTTACTACGGTACGGTCAGTCGCTTCATCGTTAGTTACAAAAGCAACTATTTCGCAATGCTCCGCATGCCAGTCAGCTTTGATAGGCACTTTAAAAGTCTTTTCGTATACACGTCCGGGTACTTTAGGATCCACTTTCGACGGAATCTGGGTACCATTAACCGTGGTAACTATATCCCTCAATACATGTTCGTGTACATAATTATTTTCAATACCGGTCAGCGTCTTCTGTACATCAATTATGCTATCTTCCAGCACAGCAACAGTCAGGCTCTGCTTCATAGATACATTGCCGGTATATGCCAGTTTTACTTTTACCGTTGCTTCGCGTGTCGCTTCGTCAAAAGTTGATTCTATATGGATATTAACCGGTGACGTAACAGACGCACGTGCATCAGAAGCGCCGCTCCACTTTAACCTGTCCAGCAATAGTTTGCCATTAAATTCTGCGCGGTCAAATGTAGCCTCCGGCAATCCACCTAATCCGCCAAACAAAGAGTTAGCAACTTCAGTCGCATCTTCAGTGCGGAAATCATATTTCGATTTGTGGTCAGGGTCTTTCACAGGGTCTGCCTGCGCATAGTTAAATATGTGATAACCTATAATTACCAGGTTCCCGTTCAGCTTAGTCTTGATAGCGCGCATGGCTGCATGTCCGTTGGGGCAAGGAGGGCATGAAACTCCTGTAAACTCTTCAGCCAGCATTTTGCGTGCTGTGGGTGCTTCAGGTGTTTCTGTATAGGTAGAATCATCTCCTGATGGGCCAAAATCAATTGTCGGGCCTACCTCTTTACAAGACTGAAAGCATATAAGGCCGCCAAGGGCAATAAAAAAAGATAGTTTTTTCATATTTGTTTGTAACAATAGCCTGTGAAATTACGGATTTCAGACGAAAAATAAGTAATCCTGTCTTTTAGGTTAACTTTGCTGTTGCAAAAAAGAATTGTCATGGAAGAAAGCAAAAGGCAGAAACAGGTAGGACAGTTGGTGATGGAAGAGATGAGTGATATTTTCCAACGTGAAGGCATCAACATCATCAAGGGTGGCATGGTGTCTATTTCAAAAGTATCGGTTACACCCGACCTGCTGGAAGCCCGTGTGTACCTGAGCCTGTTCAAAATAGAAAACCCCAAAGAACTGATGCATGAAATAGAGAGCAGGACAGGTGAATGGCGCAACCAATTGGGCAAACGCGTCAGGCACCAATTAAGGAGGGTTCCAGAGCTGAAGTTCTTCCAGGATGATACGCTCGACCACGTATTCAAAATGGAAGAGTTATTCAAATCGATAAAAACAGAGCCCAAACCCGGCGAAGAAAGCGAACAATAAATGAACCTGACGCTGATTAGGCAACTGGCATGGAGGTATTTGCGCGGTAAGCGTACTGCCAATGCCGTGCCCGTACTGTCACGCATCAGCATGGTGGCCATTGGCGTAGGTGCTGCTGCGATGATTATACTGTTCTCCGTTTTCAATGGCTTTGAAGGTTTGGTCAAAGACCTGTACAAGGCATTTTACCCCGACATAAGGATAACAGCAGCAAAAGGTAAATTTTTCAGGCTGAACGATGCAGCCTTTCAACGCCTGGAAAACACCGGGGGAGTTGCCACTATCAGTCGTGTACTGGAAGACAATGTACTACTCAGCAGCAGTTCCGACGAAAAACGCGTGGCGACACTAAAAGGTGNNTGATGTAGCGAACTATGTTACGGAGGGTGTTAGCTACATAGCAACAGAACCGGTGCAAACTGCCCTGATAGGCAGCCAGCTACTGGGCCAGTTGGGACTGGACGTGAATAATGTGTTCAGTATCATGGAAGCCTACTACCCTAACCCCAAAGCCACTGCCTCGGAAATAGCTCAGGCTCCTGAACAGGCTTTCCGCTCGTTGAGGCTGAGGCCCGATGGCGCATTTACCATACAGGACGATTTTGATGGCAAATATGTCATAGCCGATATTAGCCTGGTGCAAGGCCTGGTGCAAGAGCCCGGCAAATATTCGTCACTGGAACTGAAACTTAAAGACGGTGCTGATGCTGATGATATAAGAGATGTATTGCAGGCGTCATTGGGTAGTACTTACGTCGTACAAACAAGGTTTGAACAAAACCGCGCACTGTACACCATTATGCAGTCAGAAAAATGGGCTGTATATGGCATTCTGGTCCTGGTGCTGATGATTGCGGCATTCAATATGGTGGGAGCGTTGTCGTTACTTGTGCTGGAAAAACAAAAAGACATCGGCATATTAAAAGCAATGGGTGCCCGCAATAGCCATATCAGTGGCATATTTCTGTCAGAAGGCGCGCTATGGGCATTGCTGGGTGGTGGTACAGGTTTAGTGCTGGGTATAATATTATGTTTAGGCCAGCAACAATTCGGCTGGATAAAACTGGGCGGGGCATTCATTATAGAAGCATACCCCATTCGTCTGTACACTACTGATATACTAATCGTGTTGGGAACAATACTAACAATAGGCTTACTGGCAGCCTGGTTTCCCGCAGCCCGTGCTACAAAAGTTGAAGGTATATCCCTGAAAAGTGACTAATCTGCTGCTTACATCTTTTCCGGCAAACGGATACCCATTGTGCCCATAGCGTGGCGCATCACCCTTGCCACCATAATGATAATCATCAGGCGCAATTGCTTCTTCTCTTCATTCTCAGCTTTGGATATACTATGCACATCATAGAATGAATTGAACTGCTGTGCCAGCTGGAAAGTATAGTTGCACAACAGAGATGGATTATATTCTTCTGCTGCAGCCTGCATCACATCAGCATAATGTTCCAACCACAGTATCAAAGCTTTTTCTGCGGGAGCAAGTGCTTCCGTCTGTTGAAAGGCAGGGAATGAAGCTTTGTCTTTATCTACACCCTCTTTCCTGAGTATAGAGCATATACGTGCGTGCGCATACTGTATAAAAGTAGCTGTAAACCCATGCAGGTCTATTGACTCCTTTGGGTCAAATATCATTTTCTTCTTAGGGTCTACACGCAGCAGATAGAATTTAAGAGCACCGAGCCCGATAGTTTGGTACAGTTCTTTCAATTCATCCTGTGTAAACCCTTCTGTTTTACCGGCTTCTTCGGTTTGCTGCTGAGCCATCGCTATCATCTCGTCTATCATGTCATCAGCGTCTACCACAGTCCCTTCGCGGCTCTTCATACGTCCGCTGGGTAGTTCCACCATACCGTAAGACAGGTGATGGATAGTGTCAGCGCAGGGTTCACCGAGTTTCTTNNCCAGTTGCAGCACCTGCATATGGTAGTTCTGTTCATCGGCTATAACATATACAGATTTATGCAGGTTGAAATCATTGTATTTCAATATAGCAGTGCCTATATCCTGTGTCATATACACTGAGGTACCATCTGCACGGAGCAACAATTTCTGATCCAGCCCCTCGTCTTCCAGGTTTACCCATATAGAGCCGTCTTCTTTCTTGAACAATACTCCTTTCTCCAGTCCTTTCAATACCACTTCTTTTCCCAGCAGGTAGGTATCACTTTCATAGTACATTTTATCAAAGTCGATACCCAGGCGCTTATAGGTAACATCAAAACCATCGTATACCCAGCCGTTCATGGTCTTCCACAAGTCAACAGTTTCTTTATCGCCCGCTTCCCAGGCACGCAGCATATCCTGCGCTTCTTTCATGATTGGCGCTTCCTTTTCCGCCAATGTTTCATCCATACCCTCTGCCACCAGCTCACTTATCTGCTGTTTATATACATCATTGAACTTCACATAGTAATCTCCCACCAGGTGGTCGCCTTTTATACCTGTTGACTGTGGTGTGGCACCATTGGCATAGTGCTTCCATGCTACCATCGATTTACAGATATGTATACCCCGGTCATTCACCAGGTTGGCTTTGGTCACATTATTGCCGTTCACCTTTAATATTCCCGATACTGCATAACCCAAAAAGTTATTACGCAGGTGGCCAAAGTGCAGGGGCTTGTTGGTATTGGGGGATGAGTACTCCACCATCACATTTTTGCCCGTAGCGGCTTGCTCACCGTATCTAGTATNNCTAGTATCGTTGTATTTATTGCCCAGGAAAGAGGACCAGTATTCATCTTTGATTACCAGGTTCAGGAAACCTGCTACTATATCGTACGAAGCTACATATCCTGATTGTGCCACAAAATAATCGCCAAGTTGTTTCCCGATAACATCGGGCTTGGTTTTCAACAACTTAAGGAATGGGAATAATACCAACGTATAATCACCTGTAAACTCAGGCTTGGTTTGATTGACCGTAATAGCGGAAGTGGGTATTTCCGCGTCCGGGTATAAACTACTCAACGCTTCTTTTGCCGATACTTTTATCTGCTCTGCCAGGCTCATGCTACTTGTACTTTGGCGCAAAAATATAAAGATGGGAGCAGATATACAGTAAAAAAACTATTCCCGCCTTGTGAGACGGGAATATGCTTTCTGTTCTCGATACTGACAGGGTCCGGCCAGGGGGTATGCCGGTATAATATGTTGAGCAATAAACTCTTGCAGGCCTTTATAGTTAAACAAGGTAACAGTGCAAATGTAAACTGGATGTTTCAAACAAAAAACGGGTGTTTTTCCCCTTTGTTTTTATCAATTTTTTTTTGTAATAAAATCGTATCGGTATTTTTCATATTTTCATGTATCAAACCAACGATATGAAAAAACTCATTAATCACTTAATGATACTGATATGCCTATGCAGTGTGTCAAACATTGCATACGCGCAACTAAACCATGTTCCCAACCCCAGCTTCGAAGACACTATTGTTGGCTGCCCTACCACACTGGCCCAGGTCACCAGCAGGTGTAAGGATTGGTTTCAATTCACCACAGGGGGCTCTTCAGACTATTTCAATGCCTGCTCCGGCGCTACTGCCGGGGTTCCGCTAAACATTATCGGTCATCAACATGCAGCACACGGTGTCGCCTATGGAGGAGNNACAACTAATTATAAGGAATACGTAGCAGTGCCCATCACCCCCTTACAGGCGGGCAGGCGTTATGAAGTGTCCATGTCTGTGTCCCTGGCCGACAAGTCAATTTACGCTGTAAAAGACCTTGCTGTATTTTTTTACGACAACGGACCTACTGCTATGATTAATCACTCCGGCAACTACAACGTCACCCCGCAGATTGAATATTCAAGCTATGGCATGATATCGGACACAGGTAGTTGGGTGAGGCTTACGAAATCTTTTACTGCTGATTCTGCATACGACCACATTGTAATAGGCACATTCAAGCAGCAAAACATAATGGATACTATCCAGCTTCACCCTTCACCTTCTTATCCTTACGCTTATTATTATGTTGACTCTGTTGTTATCAAGATAGTTGACAGCTTTTCAGTTACCGCCAATGATACAATGCTTTGTGCCGGAGACACATTCAGTGTAAACTACTCAACATCGCAAGACTACAACGGCAATAATACTTTCACTGCTCAACTATCGAACAAAACAGGCAGCTTCGCCAATCCGGTTAATATCGGTTCACTAGCTTCAGATACCTCGGGCACAATCACCTGTATCATACCCAATAACATTTCTCCGGGCACAGGATACAGGGTAAGGGTTATTGCCTCATCTCAAGCAGATACTACAAAAAATATAAGCGCAGCGTTAAAAATAGGCAACCCTGACAGTACTAATATCTCTGTCAGTAACAATAGCCCTATATGCGAAGGATTCACACTGCAGTTCTCTGCCAGTACTTTTGTATCAGGCACTAGTTATAGCTGGACAGGACCCAACAGTTTCAGTTCTTCATCACCCAATCCGTTCATAAACGGCGCAGTTCCGGGTCAAAACGGGGTATATTTCGCCACTATGAAATGGTATGGTTGCGAATTAACTGACACTACCCAGGTAACAATAAAGCCTTTGCCTGCCACACCTGTTGCAACTAGCAACTCACCAATATGTGCAGGTGCCTCTATCAATCTGGCTGCCACCTCCTCTACAACCGGAGTCAGCTATTCGTGGGCAGGGCCGGTAAGTTATTCTTCCTCCTTGCAAAACCCATCTATATCTAATAGCACAACTGCTATGAGCGGCGACTACATCGTGACGGTTAACCTGAATGGCTGCACATCAAAAGATACGACGATGGTAACAATTAACCCTAAGCCAGCCAATGTTACACTCAGCAACACCCCCTCCCCTTCCGGCTGTACGGGTGACACTCTTTACCTCAATTCTACAATCTCTACTACAGGCGTCAGTTATAACTGGACAGGGCCCAACAACTTTTCAGCCAATTCGCAGAACAGTTACATCCCTAACGCTACAACTGCTGCTACGGGATGGTACAAAATGACGCTTACGCTGAACAACTGTTCTTCTGTTGACAGTATTTACGCGACAATTAATCCAATTCCTGCTACTCCCGCAGCATCTTATAACACCCCGCTTTGTATTGGCGAAACAGTCAATCTGTCAGCAAGCACAGTCAGCGGTGCTACTTACTCATGGAGCGGCCCCGGCAACTTCGGCAGCAACAACCAGAACCCCTCAAGAGCTAACAGTTCTTTCAGTGATACGGGGACTTATACTGTTACTGCTACCGCCGGCGGATGTACTTCCACTGCCGCTTCGGTAAATGTGAAAATCAACCCGGTGCCTTTCGTAGTCATATTTCCCACACCATCCGATTCTATTTGCCAGGGCAACGCGGTTACATTTACTGCGCTGCCTAATAATGCCGGTGGCACACCACAATACCGCTGGGTAGTCAACGGTCAGACTGCGGGGAATAATAATACGGTATTTACCACTACCTTGCTCAACAATCAGGATATAGTGCGTTGCGACATGACGGAGAATACAAAATGCGGCAGCCCATATACAGACCAAAGCAACGATATAACTATGAAAGTATTGCCATGGTTGCCGCCGTCAGTAACTATAACCGCCATCCCCAACAGGCCCCTGAATGTGGATGAGTATGTAACATTTACCGCGACACCTACCGATGCTGGCACCAACCCTAAATATCAGTGGAAACGCAACGGGCAGGA
>DINJ01000126.1:0-226 GCA_002423665.1 Bacteroidetes bacterium UBA5543
TACTGGATGTGCTGCACAAGTCAGCCTGCCAAAACCTGCTGGCGCGTGCTGAAAAAGGAATAGACACCATGATAGGCGAGGGGGGCTTGAAACTCTCAGGTGGCGAGCGTCAGCGTTTATCCATAGCAAGGGCATTGTTGAGGCAGCCACGTTTGATGATTTTTGACGAAGCTACATCTGCTTTGGATTCATTGACCGAAGAAGAGATTTCTCATACCATAAAAGA
>DINJ01000126.1:369-8942 GCA_002423665.1 Bacteroidetes bacterium UBA5543
AAGGTTTGTATTATGCCATGTGGCGACAGCAAATTGGTGAGCGTAAAGAACAGCGTGTTGCAACACCGGCAAACGGCTTATAAAACAATATTCTGCACCATCGGGCTTTTCTCCGGATAATCCACGTTGTAATGCAGGCCACGGCTCTCTTTTCTGAATTGCGCGCTTTTCACTATCAGGTAGCCGATGGTTATCNNATAGTCACTCATCACCTGTTGTATCTCTTTCAGGCTTTGGGTTATCAATATCATTTCTTTGGGCGAGGATGTACCCAGCGCATTCCAGTCAGGAATAGTATCATGCTGTGTTGTTGAAGCAAATTTTTCCGCTGCATCTTCAGCACACCGGTGTGCGAATACCAATGCTTCCAGTAAGGAATTAGACGCCAGCCTGTTAGCACCGTGCAATCCAGTGCTGGAGCATTCTCCGCAGGCGTACAGGTACTTGATTGAGGTATTGCCTTTATTATCGCATTTGATGCCTCCGCAACAATAGTGCGCAGCGGGTGCTACCGGTATCATCTGCTCAAAAACATCTATACCTATGCTCTTGCACTTCGCATAAATATTCGGGAAGTGGGCCAGGAATTTTTCCTTGTCCATATGCCGGCAATCGAGGTACACATGTTCTGTGCCGTTCACCTTCATCTCGTTATCTATGGCGCGGGCTACCACGTCGCGCGGTGAAAGGTCGGCGCGCTTGTCATACTCCNNCAGCTTCCGTTATCAGGAATGATGGGCTTACGCCCGGTTCGTGCAATGCGGTAGGGTGAAACTGGATGAACTCCATATTTTCTATTCGTCCCTTGGCACGATACACCATAGCTATGCCATCACCCGTTGCTATTTTAGGATTGGTGGTTGTGCGGTACACTTGTCCTACACCGCCTGCCGCCATTACTGTTATGCGCGCCAGTATCTTTTGTATAGTATTGTCCTGCAGGTTCAGCGCATATACACCATAGCATTCTACATCGGGTGTAGACTTGGTGACCAGGTGCCCCATATGGTGTTGAGTAATGATGTCTACTACATGCCAGTAGTTGTGTATAGTTATATTATTATGCCGGGCTGCTTCAGCTATCAGTGCCCGTTCCATTTCATTGCCTGTTATATCTTTATGGTGCAGTATCCTGTATTCTGAGTGGCCACCTTCTTTGCCACGTTTATATTCGCCGGATTCTGTTTTGTCAAAGTTGGTGCCCCAGTCTATTATCTCCTGCACACGTTCCGGCCCTTCTTCCACTACCATCCGCACTATGTCTTCATTGCACAGTCCGTCGCCCGATGTCAGGGTATCCTGTATATGTTTATCAAAACTGTCACGCTACAGATCATTCACTACAGCTATGCCACCCTGCGCGTACTTAGTATTAGTTTCGTCTGTATTTACCTTGGTAAGGATAGTTATTTTTTTGTCAGGGAAGCGTTGGGCGGTTTTTACTGCGAAGGTTAATCCCGCAATTCCGGAACCTATTACCAGGAAGTCTGTCTGCAACATCACAATAGCATTTATAAAGAAAGGCGGTCCTTACAGAACCGCCTTGTGAAATTAGTATAATTAATTGGCTTAGAAGCTTGAAGTTAAACCTAAGCGTATACCGCTGAAGGCAGGTTCGTATCGGCAAACACCACCGGTACAGTTGATACCTTCCACCTGCTTCACATAGCTGGCGGTAAACCTGTGCGCACCGAGCGTGTGTGCCAGGAATATGTTGTAGTAGTGCTGGCTGCCGGTAGTAGCTGCCGGCCCTGGTGATGGGTTATACATATCCGATACGGCGAAAGACCATTTTGGTGCTACGTTGAACTCCACCAGTCCGAATATCCAAGAACCGAAGTCCTGCTCGGTATGCTGGTATTCCCATTCCGTACGGATAGACATCTTATCGTTAAAGATATAAGTCACCTCGAAGAAAGGGGTCCATGCTATCACCATAGGCACCAATGGCTTAATCTGGTACAATTCCTGGTTATACTCCATATACTGTGTACCTACCTGCAGCTTTACATCTTCCCATCCCCTGTATTCTACCTCTGCATATACTTCCCTGTACAGCTTCACGTCGTTCAGTGTGTTGATGTGCGTATAGTTCAATGTGATGTCCAGTTCATCTTTAGGGTTCAGCAGTACATCAATTCCACCCGCCATTTCCGACAGGTTTAGAGATGCCGGTGTGTATCTCGCCATTAGCCTTTGAGGGCGCAGGCGTGCTACTATCGGTTGCCAGTTCATCAGGCCGCGTATCAGCACTTCGTTGGGCGAAGTACGCATCTCAAAGTTTTCAGTACGCTTACCGGTCATGTTTACGGCTATGCCTTTGCGTGCCCAGCCCAGCGTGGT
Source organism: Bacteroidetes bacterium UBA5543 (assembly GCA_002423665.1). Taxonomy (GTDB): domain Bacteria; phylum Bacteroidota; class Bacteroidia; order Chitinophagales; family Chitinophagaceae; genus UBA5543. Next base: position 2,713 of record DINJ01000126.1, read on the forward strand.
AAATAATACATTACCGGGCTTTTGCTTCAGCACGCCATCTGCTATTACGTCCGACGTTTTGTAGGCGCCTTCTATAAACCAGTTTACATTTCCTACCACCAGGTTGTTGTACACGGTAAAGGCATACATATTGTATTTAGGCACGAAACGTGTGCTCAGGTCCTGGCTATTGATAGTAGAAACTATCTGGTCCATATTATCCTGGTCGAATGTCCTGTTCAACGCACCGGCACCCGGTGTCAGGAATATCTTGTCGCCAATGCTGAAGCTTCCCTCTGCATTGAAGCCTTTAATGATAGGCTTGTAGCGTTCGAAGATATTTTTCGATTGTCCGGTGAATGCTTTTAACGTGAAGTTATCAGCCAGCCTGTATTTCAGGTGCAGGCCTACCAGGGCGTTATCTATCAGTAGTCCCCTGTCTTCATACGCCCTGAACAATATGCCCGAACCTATCTGGTCGTACACATAACCCGCAGTTATCGTCAGTTTCTCAAAATCTTTGCTCAGGCTCCATGCACCTATGCCAAAACCATTCAGTGCCTGTATAGGGTTATACAGGTTTGAATTGTGGAAGGCATCCACACGCAGGTTAGCGGTAAAGCCATCTTTGTAATATCGCAGGCCCATCCATGCTTCACCACCGCTCAGGTAGTTATCATACAGGGGGTTGTTGGCGGCATTTATCGCCGTATCCCTGTGAAAGAAATTCGCAGTAGTCATCAGGTCACCCGAAAGTGTTCCCCAATCTTGCGCGTCTGTGTTTGTTGCTGTAAATAACGTGAGTAGTGTTAAGAAAGCGCTAAATCTTTTCATCAACCGGTATTGGATTATTATAAAATTTTCCGAATTTAGAACCTTTGCCAATCTTTGGCAAGATTTTGGTACATTCTTTACAAAATAGACGTATATATATGAAAAAACTTATTCTGGCAGCAATGTCTTTGATGATTTCGGCAACTGTGATGGCGCAAAGCACTGATCTGCCTAATACACAGGTTAAAGATGTGAATACCAATAAGAAAGTAGCTTTTAATAAGACTTTTGAGCCCGGCAAAGTGACGTTGGTAAACTTCTGGGCTACCTGGTGTGTGCCTTGTAAAAAAGAAATCAAGAACGTGCGGAAAAACCTGGATGCTTGGAAGAAAGAAGCAGATTTCAACTATATGACTGTATCTGTGGATGAAGCACGCGCTGAGAGCCTGGTGCGCAGTTATGCCAAGTCGCAGGGTTGGGATTTCCCTTATTATATAGACACCAATTCCGATTTGATGCGTTCACTCAACTTCCGCACAGTGCCGTTTACTATTATAGTAGACAAAAACGGTAAGGTAGTGTACACCCATCAGGGCTATGAAGAGGGTAGTGAGAATGAACTCTTCTCAAAAATTAAAGAGTACAGTAAGAAATAACTTAAATAATTGATAAACAGGAGCGGCGTATATTACATATACGCCGCTTTTTTGTTTGTGTATGTAAGAGTATCAGGATTCAGACATCAATAATAAAGGGGCGCAACATACGCCCCTGAATATTTTTACAAGCCTACTCACAACTCACGATTAAACAACTTCTATATCGAAATTCACCAGCTCTACAAACTCCTGTATGCGGGCTTCGATGTCAGCAGGGGCTAACTCTTGCAGACGCAGCGGGCCAAATTTCTCTACACAGAATGATGCCAGCGCAGAACCTACTATGATGGCCGTCTTCATATTTTCAAACGACACGTCCTTGGTGCGCGCTATATGACCCATGAAGCCACCGGCGAAAGTATCTCCTGCACCTGTCGGGTCAAACACTTCTTCCAATGGCAATGCAGGTGCAAAGAACACATGACTGCCGTGGAACAGTAAAGCGCCATGCTCACCCTTCTTGATGATAACATATTTAGGCCCCATTGACTGTATCTTCAGTGCTGCCTTTACCAATGAGTATTCGCCGCTAAGCTGGCGTGCTTCGCTATCGTTCACCATTATTACATCCACCATGCTAATGGTCTTCTTCAGGTCTTCCAGCGCTACATCCATCCAGAAGTTCATAGTATCCATTACTATCAACTTAGGGCGTTCTTTCANNCAGGAACTCACTTTCCTGGAAGCCTTCGGGTATCTGCGGGTTGAAATGCTCTAATACATTCAGCTCGGTAACTAATGTATCGCGTGTATTCATATCCATATGGTAGCGGCCACTCCAGAAGAAGCTTTTACCGTCTTTCACAACTTCCACACCGTCAAAGTTTACACCACGGTGCATCAGCTTGTCAATCTCTTCCTGTGGGAAATCTCCGCCTATGATAGATACCTGGTTGATATCGTTGGTGAAATTAGATGCAGCCCATGCAGCATAAGTGGCGGAACCACCGATGATACGGTCTACTTTTCCGAATGGTGTTTCCAGTGCATCGAAGGCCATTGAGCCTACTACCATTAAAGACATAACGTATATTATTTTTTTTGCGTTGCAAAGGTAGTTTATAATTCGGCAATTCGGCAATGTGACAATGCGATAATATTCATGTTGTTATATATTTTCATCATCTTTGTGTTATGAAGGCTATGCTATTTGCAGCCGGGCTCGGCACCAGGTTAAAACCGTTTACGGACAAGCACCCCAAGGCATTGGCCGANNCACCAACCTGGCGCTGGACAAAATGATAGCAGCGCATGAATCCTCTGAAGCCGTAGCTACCCTGGCGGTAATGCAACGCAGTTCTTCGCGCGAGCTACTGTTTGACAGCCATATGCAGCTATGCGGCTGGCGCAACAACAAAACCGATGAGCAGAAAATGGTACATGCCGACAGGATGGTAACACCCTTTGCTTTCTCGGGTGTGCAAGTGCTGTCTCCCGCAATACTGCAAATGCCTTTTGAAGGCAAATTCTCCATCATAGATGTGTACCTCCACTTCGCCACCACCGAAAAGGTGAAAGGCTACGACCATACAGGTGATATCTTCCTGGATGTAGGCAAACCGGAAAGCTTAGAAAAAGCAGGTGAGCTTTTCCCCCTATCCCCCTAAAGGNNCCCCAACACCGCATAAGATTATACCTGGGGTACTCCATAAGAGCCAAAAACCAATGAATACCGTTGTAACGGAAATATATTTTAGATATTTCACCCATGGCTTGTTCATAAAACTATTTAGTATTCCAAAATCATTATCAAATTGCCGAATTGTCAAATTGGCTAATTGACACCCATCTCATTCAGCCTTTCCTTTACAAACAGTCCCAGCTCTGCTACATAATCAGGCGAGAAGTTGAACTGAATCCCTGCTGTTTCGTACAGTTGGGGTAATGTTTTGGTATAACCCTGCGCCAATGCTTTTTTATAGTTCTCCAATGCCTGCTGCTTATTGCCGCGGTACTGGCGCCACATAGCTATCGCACCAAGTTGAGCAATGCCGTACTCTATATAATAGAAAGGCACTTCGTACAGGTGCAGTTGTTTTTGCCAGAACACCGAGCGGTAATCTTCAAAGCCGCTCCAGTCCGTCTGGTGGGTACTGAACTCATCCATTATTTTCAGCCACTCCGCTGTACGCTCTTCGTTGGTATGTCCCGGGTGGGTGTACAGCCAGTGCTGATATTTATCTATCGTGGCTATCCACGGCAGTACGCTGATGACACGTTCCAGTTCTTCTACCTGTGCGCGTTGCAGTTCAGTCTTGTCGCTGAAGAATACATCCCAGTACTCCATGCTGAACAGCTCCATACTCATACTTGCCAGTTCAGCTATTTCCATCGGGTATTCTTTCAATGAAGACAATGGCAACTCGTGCGAGAGGAAAGAATGTACAGCATGGCCACCTTCATGCATCATCGTGATTAAATCTCCAATGGTGCCGGCAGCATTCATAAATATGAACGGTACACCCGTTTCAGGTAGTGGACAGTTATATCCGCCCGGCGCTTTGCCCTTGCGGCTTTCCAGGTCCAGGCGTTTCATTTCGGTCATGGTTTGCAGGCAACGCTGAAAGTATTCGCCCAGCCTGCCGAATACCTGTACTGATTTGTCAGAAAGTTCAATGCCTGTTTCAAAAGGTTGTAAAGGCTCTGTACCTACCGGCTCTGCACTGCCATCCCATGGGCGCATTTTTTCGAGGCCTAAACGTTTGCGGCGGTGTTCGCTCAGCATAGCGTTCAGCGGCAGTATGTGTTCGCGAACGGCATCATGAAAAGCGAAGCAATCTTCAGGTGTATAATCAAAACGCCCCAGCGCCCTGAACTTATAATCCCTGTAATTATCAAAGCCGGCGTTTTTAGCTACCTGCTGCCTCAGCGCCAGCAACTTATTAAACAGTTCGTTCATCTCGTCTATATCCTGCATACGGCGCTCCGCTATCTTGCGGAATATCGTTTCCCTCAGTTGCCTGTCGCTCTGCTGCAGGAACTTGGCGGCCTGCTGCAAGGTATATTCCTTGCCCTCATGTTCTATCGTCATCTTGCCCGATATTACACCATACTGCTGCGCCAATACACTCATCTCAGCCTCCAGAGGCACGTTCTCTTCGCGGTACAGTTCTACAGCGTTCTTCACGCTGCGCAGGTAGGGATAGTAAACCGTTTTATCCAGTTCCTGCGTATAGGGGCAGTCCAGCAGTTTTTTATTCAGTGCAAAGAAATAGGGCTTCATCTTGGGCTCTATCTCCATGCAGAAGTAGGTAAACGCTTCCTCCACCACTTTGTCCGTAGTGTCCAGCGTCATTTTTATCTGCCTCCATGCCGCGTCTTCGCCTATCACGGCCTCTACCTCGCTTACGTCGCGCATCCATTGGTGCAGTGCCTCTTTGCTGTCCAGTGTGCGGTTTTTCAAATCCTCCAGGTAAGGCTCTAATGATGCCCAGTCCGTCAGTTGATAATCTTCGGGTAAAAAACTCCTTTTTATTTTCTCAATCATTGCCATAGTTCAAAAATCATATTATTCAACGTCCGCAAATGTACGTATCGTTATCTAAAGAAATTGGTAAAGGGGGAACAAGCACTGGTCTCAGGGTCAGACTGAACCCTCCCTCGTCCTCGTTTGCAACGAGGATGCCACGGTACGGCGTTTGTAACGCCAATATTTTGCAATAACTTTAAATCCATGTCAGGCGACAGGTATCCTATATCAGACCAGAATGCACATTACTTCCTCACCTTTACCGTTGTGTATTGGATAGATGTGTTTACACGGCCTGAATACAAAGAAGTGATAACCGATTCCCTCAACTACTGTATCCAAAACAAAGGACTGGAATGCCATGCCTGGGTATTGATGACCAACCATATGCACCTCATAGTCCGCGCAAAAGAACCTGCAAAACTATCCGGTATTATCCGCGACTTCAAAAAGCACACATCTAAGAAGATTGTCGATATAATAAAAGCATCTTCTGAAAGCAGGAAAGAATGGTTACTACATAAATTCAGTTTTGAAGCACAGCGTACAGGTAGGGCGGAGAATTATAAAGTATGGACGGATGACAATCACGCCATTATGCTGGAAGACGGGCATCTGTTTCAGCAAAAGCTGAATTATATACACGATAATCCTGTGAGGCAGATGATAGTCGCCAATCCTGAAGATTATATTTTTAGCAGTGCGGCCGACTATTGTGGCAAAAAGGGATTAGTAAATGTTGTTGTTGATTAAGGGCGTTACAAACGCCACACCTGTGATCCTCGTTGTAAACGAGGACGAGGATAGGTTAAAAAAGTAAGTATTTACGAAAATTAGATTGATGACAAAAGCCTTAAAATACTCGATTATATTAGTTCTGCTATTTGCTTGTAAACTGTTTATGTTCGGACATAAAGAGAGAGATTTACAACAAGCAACATTAAATATGTTTCTGAATAATGTTGATTCGTTTATTAAAAGAGGTAGTCTTGCATTAGAGGATTTNNCCGGCTAACCCGAACGATTTTATGCGTCTTCTGCGTACAGCCTATAAGGTTACTGTAAAGAACGATACATTTCGACAACAAGAAAAGTACAAAATACAATATGTTGGAAATATTGACTCGCTGGATATATTGATGGATTGAAAGAAAATATTTATCATAATAAGTAAGCCAATAATAACTGATTCATGCCAATATGTTCATAGCTATTTCTCCAAATCAAGAGATTATATATACTCAGGGTTTTTTATCTGCAAGTTTAATTTGAGGGGTCAACTAATAACCTATTATTGGACAGAAAGTATTTCATAACAGTACCTTACTCGTCCTCGTTTGCAACGAGGA
>DINJ01000126.1:9005-9200 GCA_002423665.1 Bacteroidetes bacterium UBA5543
TTAGCTATTGAAATTTATTGCAAGCTAAACCCTGTCGTACACTCTTCTACACAAGGGGCAGGTAGGGCTAAACTATTCCACCATTCACAGGCTGTAGTCGCTAACCCTACCCAATCATAAATCATAAATCACCAATCATAAATAAAATGAAAACAAGTCACCAAACCTTCATCCTCGAAATGGTAAAACACGGCG
>DINJ01000033.1:0-2524 GCA_002423665.1 Bacteroidetes bacterium UBA5543
AATGTAAGTGTTACACTGTACAGCCTGCTGATAGCCATATTCTTCAGTTTCTCCACAGTATTCGCCAGTACCACTATCATACTATGGTGGACGGAAACCAAAGACCCGCTTTATCTTCATTTCCTGGAACATTCGGGGCCTGTACGATATGTGATATACTGGTTGTTGTGCAGCCTGGTATCTACCTATGTAGCCATGAGCAAGAGCATCAATACACAGGAACAGAAATTCAAACAACAGGCAGATGCTGTAGCGCTATTAAAAGAAGCGGAGTTGTTTAAACTGAGGCAGCAGTTGCAACCGCACTTCCTGTACAACTCGCTCAATTCCATCAGCGCGCTTACCATGATAGAACCCGCCAAAGCACAGGAAATGATCGGTTTACTGTCTGACTTTTTACGCAACTCAGTACAGCGAGAAACACAGCAGAAAGTACCATTGAAAGACGAACTGAATTATTTGGACAAATACCTGGCGATAGAATCCGTACGCTTTGGAGACAGGCTGAATGTTCAGGTGACTAATGATACCGCTGGTTCCGGTGCTGAACTTCCCCCCTTCCTGATGCAACCATTGATTGAAAACGCCATCAAATTTGGGCTATATGGCAATACCGGGGCGGTGACCATTGGTGTACATATTGCCATGAAAGACGGGCTGCTGGAAATAACGATTACCAATCCTTATAATGAAGCGGAGGCCTCATCGCCCAGAGGCACAGGCTTCGGGCTGGCGGGTGTGCAACGCAGGTTACAATTATTGTATGCCCGTACTGACCTGCTGACCACCAGGAAAGATAAAGGCATATTCACCACCACACTAAAAATACCGCAGGATGTATAAAGTAGTACTGATAGATGACGAATCGCTGGCGAGGCAGTTATTGGGCAGCCTGTTGAAGAGCTATGGACAGTTTGAAGTAGTGTGTGAGTGTGCCGATGGATTTGAGGGTTTTAAGGCCATACAGGAGCATAACCCTGACCTGGTTTTTTTGGATGTACAAATGCCGAGGTTGAACGGATTTGAGATGCTGGAACTGGTGGACTCCCCACCCTCTGTAATATTCAGCACAGCCTTTGATGAATACGCGATGAAAGCATTTGAAGCCAATGCAGTTGACTACNNCCGATGAAATACAGTATATAGAAGCCAGCGACGATTATATCAAGATATTCGCCAAAGACGGGCAGTACCTGAAAAAAAGCACACTAGGCAGGATAGAAACCAGTTTTGACCCTGCCAGGTTTGTTCGTGTACATAGGTCATACATCATACCCGTAGGTGGGCTGGCACGTATAGAGCCTTATGAAAAGGACAGCCACATAGCCCTGCTGCAATCGGGCGCGAAAGTGCCAGTGAGCAAAAGCGGGCTGGATAAACTGAAGAAGGTATTGGGTTGGTAAAAAACAAAGAAGGAGAATAGCTTTATTCTCCTTCTTTGTTTGTAGTATTCATTTTTTCGAGAATATACCTGGTGAGCAGGTAGCCGCCCAAGCCGAAGAACATAATAGTAATGCTCAATACAGGGCGAGCTAAAATAAACTCAGTTATTGCCTCCGGCTGTAAAGGACCGTCGTATAGTATCGCAATCAATATCGCCCCGCCTATACTGTAAGTAATAAAAAAGGCCACGATGGTAATAATACCCCATACCACAGTATTCTGCCCCTTCTGCTTAGCCAACTGGCCGTTGCGGTAGGCGCAGAATATGCTCAGTAAAAATTCAAACATTCAGTTATAATCCTTTGATAAATTCCGTTACGCTTTCTTTGATGTGGGCTATCTGTTCTGCATTCAGGCCGTGGTGGCAAGCCATCAGCATACCACCGCGCATTACTTTATCAGCTTCAGGATATCCACCTGCAGCAGCTTTGTGCGGCTGGTGCTTAAAGCCCGGCTGACGAAGTATATTACCGGTAAACACGGTACGTGTCTGAATGTTGCGCTTCTCCAGGAATATCTGCAGGTCGCGGCGGATGAACGGCGCAGTATCGCGTATAGTCACAGCCAATGCCAGCCAGCCCGTACGTGAGTCAGGCAATTGCTTAGGCAATATGAAATACTCTTCGTACTGTGCGAAGAAAGAACGTAGCTCGTTGTAATTAGCCGTACGTGCGTCTATATTCTGCCCCAGCTTGCTCAGTTGTACCAGTCCGAATGCAGCGCCCAGTTCAGAGCCTTCTATATTATAGCCCGGTTCTTCAAAAACAAACTTAGCATCGTAAGGTATGCCTTCCAGTTCTACATTGAACCTGTTCTCCACTTTTTCTNNTGCCTGAAGAAGCTCCACCTATTTCAGCACCCAGTGTATCGGCAGAATCTTCCAGTACAAACAGGTTGTGTTTATCAGCTATTTCCCTCAGCAGTTTCCAGTCAGGCAGGTTACCTATCAGGTTAGGGATGATCATCGCCTTGGTATTCGGCGTAATCATTTCCTCTACCTTGTTGGCGTCAATATTATATGTACCCTCTTCCACATCTACGAAAGCCGGCACCCAGCCTTTCTTCAACTGCGGTGCAACGG
>DINJ01000033.1:2554-4263 GCA_002423665.1 Bacteroidetes bacterium UBA5543
ATTTTTCATAATCCAGCAGGTCGGCAGCCAAGTATAACGCTGACGAACCGCTATTGACCATCAGGCCATGTTTTTTGTTGTATAAGGCGGCAATCTTCTGCTCCAGTTCGCGTACGTGTTTACCCATTTGGGTAGAGGTACGCAATACATGTACTACCGCTTCTATTTCTTCTTCACCATGAACGGTTCTGCCATAAGGCACGTGTATGTAGTCTGTCTGTAACATTGTTTAGCAAAAATAAGGCTACGAATGTAAGTGTAAACTTTTATATTTATTAGTTAAGACTTTGAGAAAAGTCTATAAAACAAGCCGCCCGTTTCCGGGCGGCTTGTGGTTACAAATATACTTAAAATCTTATTGTATAGGATCGCCATTGGCGTCCAGTTCTATTATTTCATATCCCAGTTTCTGCACACCGTCCCAAACCTTGGCTTTGTCGCCTACCAGTACGATATTCATATTGTCTATCGTAGGCAGGTGCTGCTTGTTTATGGCGTTTACATCAGCCAGCGTCATTTTTGCCAGCATTTCGTTCTGTTGCTTGGGGTATGTGGCGGGCAGGTTATACTCCAGTATCCTTGACAGGAAACCTGCTTTCTGGAAACCTGACTCGTAGTTACGGGCATCGCTCTGGCCTATTGAGCTCTTGGTAAACGCCAGTTCCTCATTGGTCATACCACCTGTTTTATACTCCTTCATTATGGTTACGATATCTGCAAGAGCACTGTCTGTTGCATCTGCTTTGATACCGGCGCCGAAACCGTATTCACCTGTGTATTTATTGGCTGTATAGCTGGCACGCGCACCATAAGTCCAGCCTTTAGTTTCGCGCAGGTGAATGTTCAAGCGGCAATTGAACGCACCACCCACAGGATAGTTCATTACATAGCATTTGTAATAATCGCCTAGCGGGTCGTATTTCATACCCGTAACAGTACCTATGCGGAATTCAGTTTGTGCCGCACCGGGTATATTTACAAAGTACAGTTTGCCTTTGCTTGCAGGTTTAGCAGCATTTACAACCGGCAGGTTAACTACAGTTGAAGGCATTTTTTGCAGGAAAGCCAGGTTCTTAACCGCAGCTTCTTCTGTAATATCACCAACTACTACCACTTTAGCTTCCTGTTTAGAGAAGTAGTTTTTGTAATAGTTTTCTACATCTGACAATTCTATGTTCTGTANNTAATGTTTGCATAGTGCCTGATGCAGGCCATGCCAGTACATTGTCTTTACCATAGAGAACCATATCATACACAGTGCTGGCTACGTAGTTTGGCCTTACCATTGCATTTTTCAGTCCTTCGATTGCTTGTTTTTTGTTCCTGTCAAAGTCTTCCTGCGTAAACTTGGGGTTCAGCAGTCTTTCTTCCAGCAGTTCCATTGTTTTACCAATATTTTTAGACAGGCTGCGAACAGTTACATTGATACCATCTAAAGAAGCGCCAATATTGATACTGCTACCCAGTTTGTCCAGTGCAACGCTAAACTCTTCTGCAGTGTAGTTCTTTGTGTCTTCTTCCATCATAGAAGCAAACATATTTGCCAGGCCAGCCTTGTTCAGATGGCCAGATTGCAGCAGGTGTCCGCCTTTGAACTCGATGAGGTAAGTAACAACAGGCACTTCGTCAGACTGTGTACCTATTACTTTTATTTTACCAGGCAATTCCTTAGTCCAAAATTCGGGTACATTAACCACAGGGTTAGCCCC
>DINJ01000033.1:4274-4472 GCA_002423665.1 Bacteroidetes bacterium UBA5543
TTGCTACGGTCGAAATTGTCTTTTGCTTTATTGTACTTCAGCCCGGCATAACCGTAGTCAGGAGCTTTATAACCATCTTCCGGCCTGGTGTAGTTATCCTCTGCAGCTTTGTTATCAGCATCAGCTTTTGTAGTTATGCTTAACACTACACGATTCTGTCCTTTGATATACTTGTTGTACACACGCATTACATCTTCT
>DINJ01000192.1:0-1139 GCA_002423665.1 Bacteroidetes bacterium UBA5543
CTGGGTAATAAGAGATGGCACTACTGAACTGAGTAGAGCAGCCGTAAAATACCACCAGTTACGCAAACTCTCTTTACCCATCAACACCAACAGCACCAGTGCTATCACAGTTCCTTCTCCGAGCATAGTGGTGTAATACATTATTAAGTCAAGGCCTGGAGTGTGGTGTTGATTAATAAACCTGAATATTGCTTCATCACCGGCAGTTGCCAACAGTAGNNCCTGCCACTACCCATATAATGAATGGAACAATGAACCATAGGTTATATGAAGTATATGGCTTTTGCATATCAGTTCTTCTTGAATATGCCGGCTATTTTGTTCCATATCCTCATGTACCATTCTTTAGAAAATACCTGTGAGTCATTACGTGCCTGCTGTATGAGTATGAATGCGATTGGTAATAACATGGCTGTTGCCATCCACATGCCCATCCATGTATCCACAGCTCCCGTACGGGCCAGCTTTTCGCCTGTTATCGACATAATATGAAACACCACAAAAAAAGCAATAGCTACAACCAAAGGCATGCCCAGCCCACCCTTACGTATGATGGCACCCAATGGGGCACCAATAAGAAATAAAAGAACACAAGCGAATGACAATGTGAATTTTCGGTGCCACTCAATCTTATATGTGNNCTGATACTGTTACTTCCACCAGGTTTTTGCTGCTGCGCACATGGCTGGATGCCAATTGTAATACGCGCATCTTTAATGAATCCGGAACAGCAGCTATAAATGATGAATCGTAGTTATATAGCGGGGATTTTATTGCCATAATCTTGCCGGATAAACTTTTCAGGCTATCCTCCGCAGCCAAAGACACATATGGCGAGATGTAATTATATACCTTATCGGGCACTTTATTTCGATATCTGTCAGCACTGTCTATCTCGTACGAAAGCTGTTTAACATTCATCATCTGATAGGCGTTCTTAAACAAATCCTGGTTCGTGCGTTGTAGCTTGAATGATGACAAATCAAATACTTTGTCCCACTTCTTAAAATACATCCTTACCTGTTCATTTTTCTCAGAGCCATCCTTATTGGTATACTCTTCATAGCGCCAGCCATCATTCAATCTGAATATCATGTAAGACTTATCAGGCGTTGATATCATTTCACCTTTCTTAGCTA
>DINJ01000192.1:1150-5180 GCA_002423665.1 Bacteroidetes bacterium UBA5543
CCCATACCGCTTGTATGGTCATATATGATAACATTTTTGATCGTGCTGCCATCATTATCCTTTTCCCCTACTCTTATAGAAAAGTTTTCAATATCCTTATTAAATTGCCCGGCTTTCAGATTAAATGCAGGCTTAGAATTACGTAAATCGTACAGTAACGATAAGGCCTTGAGGTTAGCATATGGAATGACGTTATTATTAAAAACGAATGCCAAAGCACTAATAGCAATGANNGCCCAGGTTACCAAAGGTCATGATAGATGCCAATACAATACCTAACGGTAATGCCAGGGGTACAAGGGTAGTAGACATATAAAACAACAGCTGGATAATCATCCATGCTCCCAGTCCCTTTCCCAACAGTTCATCCATGTACAGCCAGAAAAACTGCATAACGAGCACAAATAATGTCACAAAAAATGTGACAATAAAAGGCCCGATAAAGCTCTTAATTATTAATATGTCCAGCTTTTTTATCAACCAGGGAAAATTTTGACAAACCTAATTAAAAACACGGCTTTTTCATTGTATTACACTCCATTATTAACCAAATATTGAGGTTTATCTCAACACTCGTATATCCGCAATACCGCCGTATATTGTGTGCCACAAACAAACGAATTGATACAAATTATTGCTATTCAGCCTGAGCACAATAAAGCAATGGCTGATATAATCAGGCGTAGCCTTGAGGAATTTGACATCGACCTTCAGGGGACTGTATATGTTGACCCCTATCTCGATGACATGTATAGTCATTTTACAGTACCCGACAAAGTGTACTATATAGCCATAGAAGATGGGGAAGTATTGGGAGGGTCAGGCATAGCACCTCTGGATGATATAAATATGGAAATATGTGAGCTGCAAAGAATGTTTGTACACAAAGAAGCAAGGGGTAAAGGTGTAGGCCAGCTTTTAATGGACAAATGCCTGGTTGCAGCTAATGAACTGGGATTTAAAGAATGCTACCTGGAAACTTTTGCTGATATGCACAAGGCCATTGCACTATATGAACGTAATAACTTTAGGTACCTGGATGCGCCAATGGGCAATACAGGGCACTTTGCCTGTAAAACGTGGATGCTAAAGGACCTGTAAAATCTACCGGTAACACTTCTGTTCCCGCTTCATGGCCTCAATACGCTCCGTCCATTTCTCCTGTTCATCTATGATAGTACCGTGTGCTGTTTCTCTGTCGTAGGTGTTCTGCATATTGCCAGCCTCTTCCTGCACTTTAGCCAGCATATTGCTGAGTTCTTCTTTGTAATTGCCCGGCGTAAATTTAGCCTGTTCTATCAGTTGTTTCAACATACAGGCCTTTATGGCCGTGATGTCAAAGTGCAGTTGCTCGTGTTGTAAAGTAGTAACATTTTTGCCATGCGGTTTCATCCACGAGCGGGACTTATCGAAATACACAGTCAGTGTTAAGTCAACCTTAGTAATATTGCGCAATGTAGATGCCTGCATCTTCATACCAATTCCGCTTAGAGTTGCTGCCGCTCCTATACTGCTTTGATCCGGCTCTGCTTCAAAGTCAGTTATATAAAGTTTCCTGTCTTTTGAATAGGCAATATGCCCCTGTTTTTCGGCTACTCCCGACATGAATACACGTACTGTTACCACAGGCTCTGCACTTATGGATTCTTTATTTTTTGCCATCCATGCGTCAAATTCCTTCAGGTTGCTGCTGATGTTATCTTTAATCAATTTCTCTATATAAGAAGCAGGATCAGTAATAGACTGGGCATATGCACCACCGCTATATTCCAGCAATTTTGATTTACCGGCGTAATAGGCTACGCTCATATTCAGGTCAAACTGTCTTTTAGCACCCACTTGTTTTTCCTTTACCTCAAAGCGGTTGATATGCNNATGGTAACGGGTATGGAGTTCTCAGCCTGTTTATGACTGACATAACTCTTCAGAGCTGGGGCCAACCCTCCTTTTAAAGTTATAGTTCCTTCATTCACCTTTCCTATTGTATTGGTGAATGTCCTGGCATCGGTAACATCAACCACATAGAAGTTTGCAGGTATATAAGCAGATTTATCTGCCGACAAATCAATAACAACACCCTCCTGCGCCGATAAAGTCAATGGGAATGCAACTAAAACTAACAGTACGGAAATAATGAGTTTCATGTCTATATAGCTAAATGAAAATAACGAAAAATCAGCCTTTCTATTCTGCCTTTCATGTTAAAGTTGTATCAATCTGTGCCGGCAGATGTTTCCTTATACAGCTCTACTACCCTATGTGTTTTACTTATAGGTTTACTATCTTCTAACGTCCTCCTGGTTTTCCACCAACCGTCCTGATGATACTCGTACAAGTAACTGTAGTCATATTTATACATCCTGAAGGTGAGCTCTGATCTTGGTAGTCCTTTATCGTTATATTCGAATGTGCTGGAAGCAACTATCCGCTTATTAGAGTCTGCAACTGTAGTTTCTACCAGGTTGCCCGCCTTATCGTACACTTCGCCCCGCATACCCATTATTTTGTAAGCCGCAGCATAGTCAAACTCATTGATTTGTACATAACCATTATCAAGTGTATCATAAGTGTATTTCGTGCTCGATTCAAATTGCAGCGTATTACCCTTAATCTCTTTCTCCCGTATATTACCTGCGGCATCATATTCATAGCGGATAAAACTCAGTAACATATCATCCTCATCTCGCACCTTTACGTTGAATACCCTACCATTGCGATAGAAATACTGTACCCTACCTTCTTTACGGCTTTTTTTATCATAATACACTTGCTCATCCGTCTCGTCCCTGCGATTATAACCAACATATACAGAGTCAGTCATTTTACCATCTTTATATTGTACTACACTTGTCAGCTTACCCATGCCCCCATAGGTATATTTAACCCCTGTACTCATAACTATCTTACCCTTTTCATCAAACGAATCTAATTGCTTCTCCAACATAAAGCCATGCTCATTAAATGTATAGTTACACTCTTTACTTTTTGAGAGTATTGTATCTGTAAAGACAGTTGAGTCCGGCATTACCCTATCTTCCAACATAATATTATACTGAATTGCATACACAGATTGTGTACCAACCGGCAAATGGTAATCGGCTGCAGTGATTATGGCAGGCAGCGCAGTCTTATCCTGTGCTTTGACCCTTATAACGAAACACAATAACAATAAACAAATAAACCTGGTCATTATTCAGTCAGTATTTGCAGGCATTGCCCGTGGGGAGTTGCGGAGATACTCTAATATAGCAAAATAGAGGATAAGACAGTTGAAATCAGTAGTTTATTGTATAAAGATTAACAGGCTGTATCTTAACTTTGCTTAAATTAGCAAGAATAAAAAAACAATAATGGACGATCAAAGCAAACCTTATAGTGACTACACAGTATTGAGCAGCGAACAAAAGACAGGCTCACTATCAAAAACATTCATGGCCAATGTGTTTATCTGGATGTTTACCGCATTGGCTATTTCTGCGGTAATGGCCTATGTTTTTGCCAACAACCTATACCTGATGAGCTACCTGGTAAGCGAAACGGGGCTAAGCATATTAGGCTGGATAGTTATGCTGGCGCCTCTCGGTTTTGTGATGCTGATGTCTTTCGGGTTTAATAAGCTGTCTGCACCGGCTATGACCGCGCTGTTCCTGCTGTACGCCGCAGTAAATGGCATTTCGTTCAGCTTCATATTACTCACTTATACCGCAGGCTCTGTGATAGGTTGCTTTGCAGCCGCAGCAGCTATGTTCGGCATTATGGCGGTACTAGGTTATACTACTAACCAGGACCTGACTAAATTCGGCAGGCTGATGATNNAAACACATCGGTATGGGTATAGAACAAGAAGGCGTACCCGCAGTCAGTGCTAAGAAAGCCGCTGTATTCGGTGCCTTATCATTGTATCTTGATTTCATAATGATATTCATATACCTGCTGCGCCTGTTTGGCGGCAGAAGGGATTAATCTTTTATCCCATACATAATTACAGAGCCATCCCTAACCGGGTGGCTTTTTTATTTATTGTTGAACC
>DINJ01000241.1 GCA_002423665.1 Bacteroidetes bacterium UBA5543
TGTTTATCATCGCTGCAAAACATCAGTTTATCAGCATGAGATAAAAACAGTGGCGCCA
This sequence comes from Bacteroidetes bacterium UBA5543, assembly GCA_002423665.1. Taxonomy (GTDB): domain Bacteria; phylum Bacteroidota; class Bacteroidia; order Chitinophagales; family Chitinophagaceae; genus UBA5543. The sequence continues at coordinate 59 of DINJ01000241.1, forward strand.
GTTCTTCAAAGTTGCGTGCTGCGCTGCCTTCGCGTATAATGATGTTCATACCTGCCGCAAGTTTATCTCTTGCCTCATCTATTGCAAAACACTCATGATCGGTAGTCATACCGGCTGCAGCATACTTCTTTGCATCGTCTCCTCTCAGCCCCGGTGCGTGGCCATCTATTGGCTTACCTGCTTTTTTTGCGGCGGTTATTTTAGCCATCACCTCTTTATCTTCAAACAACACACCCGGAAAGTTCATCATCTCTGCCAGGTACCATATATCAGGATTGCCTAGCAACTCTTCAGTGGCTGCCGCATCTATATGGGCGCCTGCTGTTTCAAAAAAAGTAGCTGGTACGCAAGACGGCGCACCAAAGAAAAATTTGAACGGCGAACGTTTGCTGTCATCTATCATGTATTGAACTCCTGCAGGCCCGCAAACATTGGCTATTTCGTGCGGGTCCGATACTGTAGCAACTGTACCGTGCACTACAGCCAGCCTGGCAAAAGCAGTTGGTACCAGCATACTGCTTTCTATATGTACATGCGCGTCTACAAAGCCTGGCATGATGAGTTGCGATGGTGCTTGTTCTGTTTCTTCTACAGAAACAATCTTTCCGTTTTCTACAGATACATTAGCGGGATATATGCGACGTCGAACCAGGTCAACCAACTGTCCCTGAATAGTGAAATGATGCATGAATCAAATTTAGCCAAACCATCCTAAATAAAACAGCCTGCACATTATGTGCAGGCTGTGTATGTCGTGTTGGAATGATTAATTCTTTGCGTACTTGGCAGGATTGGCGTCGTAGGCTTCTTTACATGTAGAACTGCAAAACCATACTGTGTCAGTACCATTTACCGAATATTCCGTCCAGGTATCATCTTTCACCATGTCGCATACCGGGTCTACTTTCGCATTGGGGTCAGCTACCTCGGTTGGTTCAGTAGTTTCTGTAGCAACTGCTTCAGTTGTTGTTTCTTCTGTACTTGCAGATTCTGCATTGTTTTCGCCGCCGCAAGATGCCATAAATGCAACTGATGCTATAGCTATTATGTATTTCTTCATAATTATTCGTTTGCCGTAAAACTACGGCTTTTTATCTTTTTGCACTGCACGCACAGGTACTGCGGTTATTTTCTTTGTCAGTACCAGCATGTTGAATACCAGGTAGGTTGCGCCTGCTGCAATAGTTGCGAGTAATATGATCCAGAACCCCGCTGCATTGCCGAAAGTGGTGAACGCCTTTGTCAATATCACAATCAACATAGCTATTGCCATGCCTGTACCCAGGTATTTTTGTTGGTTATTCATTGGTCTATCTTCCTTTTCAGTAAAGTTAAGGAATGTATCAATACAAAGAGGCGGCCATTGGCCGCCTCTTTGCTAATGGTTATGCTAACAATTACTGTATTGTTACCTTAGCCTGGTAAGTGTCGTGTCCGCTCACCACCTGCATCAGGTATATACCTTTTGCAGCGTTCGCCAATTCAACAGTTACTTTTTGAGTATTGCTTACCTCGTGGCTGTATACCACCTGGCCTTGCAGATTGGTAATTACAATTTGTGCCTGCTCTTTGGTTGGCAGTTCCAGTACAAATGTGCCGTTGTTGGGGTTTGGATAAATATTCCATGTACCCTCTTCAGCTATTTCCTGCAAGCTGATATCGCCATTTTCGTCGTTGTTGCGTCCTCCTTTAGAAGAGCCGCAAGGGCCTACATAGCAGCCGTGTGCCAGGTGAGTAGCCACAGCATTGGCAGATATACATATGGTCTGCGGGTTGCTGTTGTTACCCGGAGGTATATGGCATACCAGCACTTTGTTATTATTGTTGCCGCAGCGTGCGTCAATAACTTTTATGGTCTGGCTCTGGCTGTAAGTACAACCGTTAGCGTCAGTAATAGTTACCGTGTAAACAGTTGTGCTGGTTGGGCTTACTGTTGAATAGGCGGTATTATCGCCATTGCTCCAGCTGTAAGAATAACCCGGTGTGCCACCATTAGCTGCAGCAGACAGTGTTACTGATTGAGGCCCGTAACCAAGATATATCGTATTAGCCGCATGCCCTGCAATGGTAGGAGAAGGGCTTACAGATATGCTTCCTGATACAGCGGTAGCAGGTTCAGTTATTTCTGCTGTGTCTTCAGCAGTACAGCCATTTGCATCTACAATGCTCACCGAGTAAGTGCCTGCACCTACGCTGCTCAGGTCCTGTGTAGTGGCACTGTTGCTCCATGTATATGACACAGGAGATGTTGCGTTGTTTACAGTCAGGTCTATAGCACCGGTAGCTGCGCCATGGCACAATACATTCGTAACCGATGTGCTGGTAGTGATGTTACAAGGTATAACTGTAATAACGAATGCCTGTGTCGCATGTCCGCAGTGGGTACTGCCAAAGTGGTTAGTTTCATCCTCAATCTCTATTAATATGTTGTGATCGCCGCTATCTGATAAAGCCGGTGTACCACTGATAGTCCAGGTACCGTTATTGTTGTCCACTATTGATAACCATGAGGGAAGCTGAGCTTGTTCTACATCCACTTCATCACCCTGAGCAATGTCTGCATCAGATACTCCGAAAGTATAGCTGAATAATTGTCCGGCAGTGATAGTTGTATTGCCCTGTGTGGTGGTGAATGCTGGTGGAGTATTGATGATATAGTAAACTGTATCATCCTTTGTCTCTGAGTAGCTGTCTGTAGCACGCACTACAACCTCATTAATGCCCCAGTTGGCAGATGAAGTAAGCCATGTAAAATTGGTGGATGCGGGGTTGGCAGCTACAGTGGGTAATGATGGAGAAAAGCTCATACCTGTTTGCGCAGTACTTGCCAATGATAGTATTACATCATCGGCAGTGTCCACGTCTGTTGCAGTGTATGTCTGGTTGATTGTATCACCCGGCAGGTAGCATAATATACTTCCATTGCCTAATGAAGGTGCTACAAAGTTCGGTTTCAACGATACGGCAATATTAACTATTGTATTCGCCTGTACACCTGCATTGTCCTGTGCCAGGAAGTTTACCTGGTAGGTACCCACGCTGGAAATAGTTGGTGTCCATGAGAATGATTGAGTTACAGGATTACCATTTACAGGATTAAACGTTGCTCCTACCGGCAGGCCAACTGCACTTAGAGAAACGGATGAATTGGGGTCAATATCAGAAGCTTTTACGTTAAATGATAATAACTGTCCGGGTTGAATCACGTAGTTGATATTATTATCAGGGGTCACTGTATAGTCAAACACGGGCGGAGTAGATGGTGGGGTTACGCGTATCATCAGGTCCAGTTGAACACGGGCTCCTTTTGAATCGGTAACAAAAATAGCCGTGTTCCACAAGCTGTTTAACGGCTTACCCACTGTATTAAATGTTATCAGGCCGCTGCTGGAAACAGACAAACCGGGAGGTTGAACTGTACCGGATCCAAACTGGTTGTTGGGTACCAAAGAAAAGGTAAGCGAATCCCCATTCGGGTCAGTTGCCGGTATTTGATACGTAGCCGCTGCTGTATTTATAGGCAGGCTGATGAAGGGCGGTACTGTGGAAACAGGAGCATCATTACTATTGCCTACAGTTACTATGGTACTTACCCTGTATTGATCGTCAGCATTATTAGCTAATGTGCTTACCCGGCAACAACCATCAAAGTACGCCGTGTAGTTTGCGGTTGTAGTGGGGTACGTTCTTACTACAGTATATTCACCATAAAACCAGTCTTCAGTTGTGTTAACTGAAGTAACCGTGAGCTGTATACCAACGTTTCCTGCACCTGTAATAAAACCGCCGGTACTTACTGTAGCGCCAACATTGGGATTGCCATAAAACGAACGCCTCCAGGCCTGTGTAATGCGAAAACGTATTTGGTACGGATTTCCCGCAACTCTTTCCCAGGTAATGTTTCCGTACCGGAAGTGGGTGGCTTGAGCCTCTTCGGGCTGTAACATCAGCATGCTGACCAGTAGCATGCTGAGTTTAAACAATTGAAACTTTAGTGCTTGTTTCATAAAAGGGTGTTTTTAAAGATGAATAATAAATATTGATTTAGTTAAACAATACTATTTCGTCACTATGTCCTTACGGCATAGGTATCTTGTATGACTCCCCCTTAAATTGTTTGCTGAAAAAAAGATGGCAGGTATTATCCTGCTTAAAAATGGATATGCAAGATCTGATTATAATATAAAAAAATCAAGGGTTATTATATTCGTAACGATATAATAACCCTTAAATGCCTGCCTGATAGGCATTAAAAAATAATTAATTAGTGCCCCGCGCTGCCCTGGCCGGCTATTGAGAACATGTGAGCGTAGTTCTCAGCCATCATTGTAGCACCCGGTCCTATTGTATCTACTATTGGCAATGTGCTAAAATCTATTTGATGAGGGCCGTCAAACCATTTTGCTACGTCTGCATTTATGTGCACATGCATAGTGTTGCCGTTCACCGTCATTGGCTCATCAAATTGTAGTGTCACGTTTTTGATAGTGTTGTACATACCCTGGTAGCCGCCAATATGGTATTTCAATGTGCCGTTACCCGACCTTGGTGCAAAACCAGCCAGCATGGCCATGATATAACCCTTCCCCTCTCCCATATACATGCCATTAGCCGTATCCAGGTCGTTGCCCACTTGCAGTGTATCAATATTTTTATAAAAGTCAACGCCGATAGTAAATGATACTGAATTGTATTCACCAGCCGGTACGTTAGCAATGCTGATGAGTTGCGAACTTGCTACATCTTCTTTTACAAGGTGGTAGCTTTCGGGTTCGTTATACCTTGTGCCGTCAGCTGCATTGAATGCAATATTGCTGATGTAATAGTTGAAATGTGTAATCCTGTAGGTATCTCCATCGTCGGTAGTGTACCATACGTTGCCCAGGTCCAGGTTTTGATCTTTAACTACGTTGTTGAAGTGGACGTCAAAGCTGCCTTTTGCAGTAGTAGTATTTGAACCCGGCATGTCGCCCTCCGGACTAACATTTACTTTCTCCCGTTTACAGGCCGAAATAACCAATAAACCGGCCAACAATACCGATGCTGATGTAAGTTTCATACTATGTTCTTTAAATCGAACCAGTAAGTTATATAATTTTTGTAAAAAAGTGCAATATCCCCATCTATATACCCATACCGAGGCCAAATTCAAGGTGGGAGGCCTCCAGGTTGTTGGACTTGATAAAGCCGTTCACGGTCAGCTCTTTTAATATCCCTGTCTCCTGTTGCAGTACATAATAGCAATATCCCAGCTTTTGTATTGTTTTGTCTTTATTAATATATGAATGTCTGAACGGTATGCCCAGCTGTGCAATCACCCCTATTTTGCCCAATACAAACTCATGCCCTGCGAATATCACACCCTCCCATGATTGGGCTGCTTCTTTACCTACCTCTATCTCATTATACCGCAAAAAAGCGTGCATGGCGGTAAAATAACTATAGTCTATACCAGCCAGTATCTTGTTTCTGCTACCGTATCGCTTGCTGGCATATAGTGTAGCGGCATATACAGGGTACATCGGTCCGTCCACATTGTTGTATTCCGTCATGCCCATGCCTATCCTTGCCTGCACCATCCATCGATTGGAGAGCTTTTCANNNNGAAATACCGTACACCCACATGCCCGCCATACATATTCACACCCAGGTTGGGCAGACGAAAAGAGCCGTTGGATATATGGCTGAAGTTGAACCCGGCATGCAGGTGCAGGTTGTGGTTCAGTTTATACCTC
>DINJ01000015.1:0-2645 GCA_002423665.1 Bacteroidetes bacterium UBA5543
ATTGTATTGCTACGCATTTATCGCATACGCATACACTTTCCACCAGCAACGCAGTGTAGATACTATAGGTTTCTGCCTGAACGAAGCATAAACAATAATGGTTAAGCCCGTACTCACGGGCTTAACCATCGTACAGTATTTATTATAACAGGTTTTATTTAATCACGCTAAAACACATACTTATGAAAAAAACAAAATCATGGAAGCTCTTATCCCTGGCGGGAATGATGCTTCTGCTCATCAGCTCATGCTGCAAGCCTGAAATTTCGGGCAATGTAGCCAACACACTGCGGCCGCAGGAAACCAATAACTGGTGCTGGGCCGCCACTACCCAGATGCTGGCGGCATCGCAGGGCGTTACCGTTACACAATGCTCGCTGGCCAACCAACGGTTCAGCCGCAACGACTGCTGCAACCCGCAGAATGACAACGGCAGCTGCCCCAACACCAATGCCTGTAACATGCCCGGCTGGCTGATGCTTACTGAATGCGGCCTTAACTTTGAAGAAAATACAGCCGCGCTCAGCTGGGAAAGCCTACGCAAGCAGATATACTGTTCAAAAAAACCTATGGGATATGCCTACGGTACGCCCGGTGTGGTGGGCCACGTGGTGGTTATCAAGGGTTACATCACGCTTGGCGGTACCAACTATGTGATACTCAACGACCCCTGGTCGCCCTGCAATGGCGAGGAACGCATCATTACCTACGCGCAATACTCCGACCCTGCGGGAACGGCAACGCACTGGAGGACCTGGTATAACATTAAGAAACCATAGTTATTAATTTTGAAAACAGAAACAGTTATGAAACATATAAAAACAATGATGCCGGCGTTGCTGATGCTCACGGCTATAAGTTGCACCAATATGGATAACAACAACAGCGCCGACGCGCAGGATGGCGGTAAGCCTAAGATATACGCCACCGCTACAGAAGCTGCGGTTGCGGCCAAAGATGATATGCTGAAGGCAATGGAGACGGTTGACTTTGGCATTAATGGCGACAAACTGAGGAATGCTGCCCCCGGCGCACCCGTGTATAGGTACGAGCTGGACTGGAACGCACTGCTGAAAGCAGACTCAGCCTCAACGCCTGAAAATATGGCCGCGCATGGCGCCGTTACCATCGTGCCATTGATCAACAAAGACGAGGTGATAACAGTAGTATCGCTGATGGAAGACAACGGGCAATATGGCATAGGCGGCCTGGGCGATAAACAAATATCCAATGAACTGGATATGGTGCGCCGCGCCGACTCGCTGGGTATGCAGGGCGAGGTGAGTATATATGATGTGCCCAACCTGCAGGCAACGGTATATACAGTCAAAGGCAGTAATATGTATTACACTTCTTACAACAACAACTCCATACGGCAGGGAATAATAGGGCCTGAACTGGTAAAATTATTAAAGGCTGATGCCATGGACTTCGAAAAGAGGTTCAGGGATGAACTGAAGAAAGGCGACCTGGTTAAATAAGCGATGATGAATGCAGGGCTGGTCCGGTAATATTATTATTCCGGGCCGGCTTTGTTGTTTGTTGAAGTGTAAAGATTTTATTTACCGGGCTGCGGGCCCGATAGCATAGAAGAATAGAAAGCAGCAGTTACGGCTTTGCGCTGCTTACAGCCCGTTCATATTACCCGGCTTCTCCAGGGTCATATCTACGGTGCCGTTTTTGTTTACTATCGCGTTGATGAGCACAAAATTGTTGCCCAGCGAATGGTAAAACCTCAGCACGGTCTGTTCTACCAGGCCTTTCTGCTTATCGTTGGCGGTGGCTGTGCTGGTTTTCACAATTGCATCATTCTCCTCGTTTGTTTCGGGGGTCAGCTGCAATGTTACCATTACGCGGTTAAGGCCTACGAAAGTCTCACTGATTGTATTAGTTTGCATATATCGATAAAAATTAGTTTCTTGTTATAGATTCAATTATTTACCATATTCACCTCTATTAAATATACCCACAGTTTTTCATATGTCCAATTCTATTGAGGAAAAATTTTAAAGTGAGGATAAAAAATGTAAGGGTAATTTTAAATGTGGGTAGGTGGGTGTAGTGGATAAAGAATAAAGGCAAAGGCAAAAAAGAGTATACTCTATCTCAACCTCTCTTTCAGCTTCCACAGCATAGAATCATTTTTGCGGAGCACTAAGTATAGCTGCCGCTTGCCACCAAAGTTGCGGAAGAATTTTTCAACGCCGGGGTCCATGCTGCCTTCAAAGTCGAAGCCTGACTTACCGGTGAGCTTTGCGTGTTTAATAGCANNCTTTTGAATGTTTGATAGCATGCCATATCAGCGCTGTCATACTGCGGTTGTCTTTGGCGGTGGGGTTGTTGCTGCCTACCAGGTAATAAGCCTGCACGCCGTCCCACATATGCCAGAGTATGGCCTGCACTTCACCATCGCGGCGGGCCACCCATAGTGCGGTGCTTTCGTGCTGCATACAGGCATCGAATATGGTTTGCATTTGCAACTGGGTGAAATGCATGCGCACGTCTTTTTTATCCAGAGTGGCTTTTTGAAAACCCCATAGCTGTTGCAGCATTTCGGGTTCGTTGGTGATGGTCAGTTCTTTGTCAGCCTTGCGTATGTTGCGGCGGTAGTCTTCGTGTAGTCGGCTGAAAATATCTTCTATGTC
>DINJ01000015.1:2717-2898 GCA_002423665.1 Bacteroidetes bacterium UBA5543
CCGGGAAGGCAGATACATGCCATACCTTAGCGTCAGGCATTTCTTCCATCAGTGCGGCAATGGTATCATGCTGAAAACTGTCGCGCTTGGAATGTTTCAGGTCGTGCGGGTAAAACACATATGGCCCCATATATGGCGTCAGCACCTGGTCGCGGATGATGGATATATTGATGCGCTTCTC
>DINJ01000200.1 GCA_002423665.1 Bacteroidetes bacterium UBA5543
CCCCAGTGTAGATCCATTAGTATATCCCAGCGAGCCACCGGTGGAGGCATGCACATAAAATGCGTAGGTCTGGTTACCGGTTAATTGTTGAGACATGGTGAGGGGGATATTTGTCAAAACGTTTGCCGTAGCGCTAAAACCCGGAGATGTGCCAAGCAAGGTCCAGGCGCTGCTGTTGCTTTCAGACCCTACCAGCGTGCCTGATTTAAAATATACACTGACTGTATAGTTCCCTGTTGAGCGAGGAACAAAGTTCATTCCTGTTATTGTCAAGTCGGTTAGTGGTTTACAGTCGAACATGGCTACCACTTGTCCGTTATTGGGCGTCAATGTATTTATGCTGTCTTGAACAATAACCCCTCCATCAGAAGCTTCTGCATAGTAGACCGCAGGTGTAGTTACATTGTTAACCGTGAACGTTCCACCAGTATACAAAAGGTTGCCCCCCGTCATCTGGTCATACCATTTAATTGTATTACCCGGCTTGCCGGTAGCACTCACACTACCATTTCCCCCCAAACATGCTTCGCCCTGGGTAGTACCCGTAATTTCGCATGTAGTTTGTGCCTGCACATTAAAACATAATGCTAATTGCACTAAAGCGATTGGATATAATTTTCTAAAGAACATAATCGTAAAAGTTTACCTTGTTGCATGANNTAATAATATCTATATTAAGTTAGGTCTTTATGCTTGTAATTGACTAAATCTGGGATTAAAAAAAAGTTTAAATTTTGCAATCAATACATATGTTTAACTGGTAATTAATAAAAAGAGAGGCTACCTAATGGTAGCCTCTCTTTTTATACTGGTATAACTTATTGTTACAGCCTGGTGAATCTTACTGAACGTGATTTGATATTGTTCTCATCGTACACTTGTATCGTGTACACATCACTGGCCAGGCTACCGATATTTACAGAAGTGTTACCTGATGGGTTCAACTTACCACCTGCCACTACTTTACCCAGCTTATCTACTATTTTGTAATCTCCTGCAATAAACTGAGCATTGTTTTCTGCACGAATAATTATTTCGCTACCTGTAGCAGGATTAGGGAATACAGTAATGATATTTCCTGCATTTAATCCTTCAACCGACACAGCAGGATTGACATATAATACCCCGAAGTTACTTGTGTCAGGATCTACGGCACAACTACCGCTACCTTTTACAATGCATCTGAATTGGAAACCATCCTGAACGCGAGAAACGCCTTTTACAGTCAACCTGTCGGTTTTTACTCCATTGTAAATACCACCATCGTTGATGTTAGCAAAGCTATCGTTGTAACCTGCCTGCCATTGGTATTTTACCCCTACACCTGCAGCCACTATTTGGAACGTAGCTGTCTGCCCGGGATCCAAAGTTTTATCAGCGGGGCTTGTAATTACTTCCGGTACAGCATTCACTACCAGTGGTATTTCTTTGGTAGTATCATGCCCGCACACACCTTCCACAATACAACGTATTTTGGCACCGTTCAATGTATCGGGAATGTTTTGAATCAGCAATGTATCTCCCATATTTACAAATGGATTGCCTGCTATGTCAATAAACATACTGTCATTGTCGCTCCATATCTGCCACCTTCTATTGATAATTACACCATCATTTTTTACATACAACCTGGTTTGCAATCCTATACATGAAGTATCTCTTATAGTCTGGCCGACAATTTCTGTATTGGGCAGAATGGTTAATACTGCAGGTTCAGATGTGTCTCTTACATTGTTAGCGCAAGACGCAATTGCAATACAACGGTATGAAGCCAGGTTCATAGTAGAAGGGGCATTCATTATTGAGAGGGTAGATGTAGTCGCGCCGTTGAAGTTTGTACCGTTGGTTATGTTAGTCCATCCGGAACCTGCGTTTTGCTGCCATTGGTAACTGCCGGCATTAGTTGCCGAAATCATAAATGCTGCACCTCCACCATCACAAGCGAAAGTATCTTTCGGCATCACATCAACAGTGGGAGCTTTACAAATAGTTACCGTATAATCTTCTGTTTCGCCCCAGCCAAAACCATGATAGTCGGCACAAGGTTGTGAAGTACTGAAAGTATTTGCATATGAGCAACGTGTACGCATGCGTACTGTTCCACCCGCATTTGAAGGTATTGTTATTGTGCCATTGGGTGAAGTAGATGTGCCGGAAGAAACAGCACCTTCCCCTGATTCATACACACCATTGTTGTTAAAGTCAATCCAAACACCAAATCCCTGGCTCCAACTACCGTTACCAACAGTTGCTGACCAGTTGTATGTAGTACCCGNNACCAACAGCCACGTAGGTGATGTATATAAATTGTATGCATTGTTGGTACATCCACTACCATTACCTGTTGAAGTTATTCCATTCAAGGTGAAAGTGTTGATGACATCTCCGTAAGCACAGGTCATGGCAGGTACATAGTTTGTAGAGCATTGAGCCATTGCATCCTTACTGCCAAAGGATGCCAGAATAAATAAGCCGAATAAAATTCTGGATCTCATAATATTATATTGTTAATCTTAAGGTTAATGTTTACTTACAAGCAAATTATCTGGATAACATTACTGCATACCATTATTGCCATGCAATTGTAAACAATTACCAATTTAACATTTTTTTTATAATCAATATAATCCTTAACAAAAATTAATAACCTTTAATGCGGCTTTAAGATAGGATGTGAATGAATGTAATTGATTGGGTATTAAGCTATAATTGTTGATATATCACCTGGTTAGCCCAAGGCTCATGATACGGAATAGATACCTTTATATAGTTATCTGAGTAGCCTTCCATCATGCCATTTTTGCCTGCGGCTTCGAATAGTACCGGCCTTTTCTGCCCCACATGAAGGTTAGAGAAGTATTCCATTTTTTTATATGAAAGATTTCGTAGTATTTTATTGCGCTCATTACGAATGTGTTGTGGCACGACAGGTTTAATATCAACAGCCAGGGTATTGGTACGTTCTGAATAGGTAAATACGTGCAGGTATGAAATATCCAATTGATGCAGGAAGTCAAAAGTATCCTTGAAATCTTCATCTGACTCAGATGGGAAACCAACAATAACATCTACACCTATGCAGCAGTGCGGCATCAGTTCCTTAATACGGGCTACCCTATCTGCATATAATTCACGCTGGTATCGCCTGCGCATCAGCCCCAGCATTTTATTGCTCCCGCTTTGCAGGGGTATATGAAAGTGGGGCATGAACTTATCAGACTGCGCTACAAATTCAATAATTTCGTTTGTTAGCAGGTTAGGCTCAATTGATGAAATACGGAAACGTTCGATACCATCCGTTTTGTCTAACTCCTGTATCAATTCAAAAAATGATTCTTCTCGTTTCTTACCCCCATTTGTGCCCTTGCCAAAGTCGCCAAGGTTGATACCTGTCAGTACAACTTCTTTTGTTCCGGAATGAGCCAACTCGCGCACGTTGTCTATTACACCTGCAATGCTGTCGCTACGGCTGTGGCCGCGTGCCAAAGGTATTGTGCAAAAGCTGCAATTATAGTCGCAACCATCCTGTACTTTCAAAAAGACCCTTGTACGGTCGTTTATGGAGTAAGAGCTGTGAAAGCCTTCTACGGCATCTATATCACAGCTGTATACTTCAGCACGGGTTTTGCTTTTGGTAAGCTGGTGCAGGTGTTTGGGCAGATTGAATTTCTCAGCAGCTCCCAATACCAGATCCACACCTTCAATACCGGCAATTTCTTCCGGTTTAAGTTGTGCATAGCACCCTGTAATAACCACCATGGCTTCCGGCGCCCGGCGTTGTATTCGTCGTACTATCTGGCGGCATTCTTTATCAGCATTGTCGGTTACAGAGCAGGTGTTAATTACATATACATCCGCTTCTTCATCAAATTGTTTTTTGACAAAACCCTCCTGCTCCATCATCCTTCCCAGAGTAGATGTTTCGGAGAAATTGAGCTTACAGCCCAGAGTGTGAAAAGCTATGGATTTGCCTGCTGACATAAAGGCTGCAAAGGTACGATAATAAGAGTAATTGCCAGTGGCAATTGGCTGAAATACATTATCTTTGTTCCTTATATACATATACATATGAAAAGAATTATTGTCATTGCTTTTGGACTGTTGGCCATATCTGCTTGTACCAAAAAACTGGAAGATCTTATAGAGGTAAAGTTTTCCGTACCACACACAAAACAGGTAAATGTGCAGGGCTTGCCTGGTAACCCACCTATACCGTCACAGGGGCTTACTACTTCTATTCCGCCAATAGGTGTAGAAACCAAATCTGAAGAATACATAAGGCAATACAATACAAGCTCAGATTTAGTGACTGAAGCAAAGCTCTCTGAACTGAAGCTGGACATTATTAGTCCTGCAACACAAACTTTCGATATGGTTGACTCCCTGTGGTTATTTGTGTCCGCTACAGGTTTGCCTGAAACGCAAGCGGCATATTATTTTGACATACCCAAGGGACTTCGTACGTTGAACATGATAACATCAGATGAGAATTTAAAGGATTATTTCCTTCGGGACTCAATGTTTTTCAGGTTGCAAGGCCATTTTTATAATGCGCCTGATTCTGCAACTGTGTTCAGTATCAGCACAAAATTTGATGCTGTTGCCAAGCCTTTGAAAAAGTAACATTCATATTGAATATAAAAAGAGCGGGCAGTATCTACTGCCCGCTCTTTTTATAAGTACATGTAGATATTATTTTATCAAAATAACTTCTCCTTTCTTCTCAAATACATCGCTGCTGGTACAAGTATATTTGATGTAGTAATAGTATGTTCCCATCTCCTGAGGTACACCCATGTAAGTCCCGTCCCAACCTTGTGTTACATCTTTTGTTTCAAACATCTTTTGTCCCCACCTGTTTAAAATAATGAAAGTGCCTATGCGTTGGTTCCCGTTAGTGATGATGCGGAACCTGTCATTCAATCCATCATTGTTGGGGCTGAATGCATTGGGTACTGCAATTTCGCAACAAGTATGCGCTGTTACATCAACAGAATCGGTATTGCGACATCCCCACTCATCGATACCGGTAAGTATAATTTTATCGGTGCCTGTAACAATAGCGAAAAGTTGAGCTCCTTCAGATTTTAATAGTTTGCTGCTCCCCATCCATTGATATTGCAGGCCTGTGCTGTCTGTTGTGCGGAGGGCGATTGTGTCTTCTGCACATACGTCATAACTGCTTACATAATCTATAGATACCAATGGTATATCATGTATGTTAGTATGGGCAGTGTATGGCCCTGAAGAACATCCCAAGCCGGAGTAGGCAATAAGAACTATTACCTTATTCCCGGGCTCTGTCCATTTCGTGGTATATATTTTACCTGTGCTATCTGTTATTAGTCCTCCATCTAATGACCATTGGTACGAACTGCCATCTTTCCAGGCGGGATTTAGTTGGACGTCACCATTTATACAGCCATCTTTAGTAACGCTGAACGAACCATCGGGCAAAGGAGCAACATAAACCTTTGTTGAATCATCAACATCACAATCTGAATTATTAACGCTTAGCCTGATGCTCTTAATGCCCGGGGTGTTATAATTCAATATATACGGCCCGCTGCTATCTCCGGATATTATGTCAGCACCATCAAAGCTCCATGTGAGTGCCGATGCCGGTNNCAAACAGTGTCGTCTTCAACCTGAATGTCGGCAGCGAATACAGGGTTGATAATTACCTCGATAGAATCTCTCTTACTTTCACATCCATTCGCATCAGTTTGCGTTACATACCATTTATTGCTACCGGTAACAACTGATGAAGGTATTGGGGATGTTGTGTTGCCATTACCGCCTGTTGGAACTGTATACCATAATAATGCATTGCCGGTTGCTGATAATGGGATGGTTGGCTCGTTGCGACAATAAGTAACAGTTGGTGTTACAACAGGTGGTGCCGGAATAGGGCGAACCATTACATCAATTCTTGATCTCGGCCCTTCGCAGCCATTTACTACCTGGCTGACAAACCAGGTAGTAACGCCAATGACAGAGGTAGCCGGTACCGGTGCAAAAGGACTGCCTGTGCCACCCGTTGCAGTTGTGTACCAAAGCAGGTTGGCGCCTGTTGCAGTTAGAGATTGCGCTGTGTCATCCAGGCAATAAAATACCCAAGGCTGCACCGCCGGTGCTGTAGGGGTTGTGTTTACAACCACGGCAGCACTGCCAACAGGCGATAAACATCCGTTTACAGTCATTACAACAGAATATGTACCGGAATTGACAGGTTGCATATTTGTCATTGTTACGCTGCTACCTGTATCGCTGTAACCAAGCGGCCCGCTCCAACTATAGTAGGCACCTGTAATGAACGGAGCGGACATGTTCAATATATCTCCGGGGCATAGTGGGCTATTGGTGTTAATAACCGGTATTGCCGGGGTAGGGTGCACTGTAACGACTGTAGGTGCAGGCACTGACGTACAATTGTTTTTAGTAGCTGTAAGCAAATATGTGCCTGATTGTCCCGGTACCGCATTTAATAATACAGGAGTGGTTAATGTAGAAGTAAAACCCATTGGCCCGGACCATGACCATGTAACACCGGAAGAATCGCTACGGGCATACAATATCAAAGTGTCGCCCTGGCATATATCGGTATTGTTAGACGGATATGCTTTAGGTGCATTGGGGTCTTGTAAAGTGAATGGCCCTACAATATTGGATGCACAATGCTGCTCTGCTACTCTTATACTGTCATAGGTGCCGGCATTCAATCCTGTAATGGTTAATGCTCCTGTACCATTGGATGAGAACGTCACAGGAGATTGGGGTGTGCCATTTTTCTTGTAAGTGACTACAAAAGAAGAGTTGGGTACAAGGCCTGACACTGAAATATAACCTTGTGTACCACCACAAGTCGTAGGATGCCCGAACGATGTGCCTGTAATAGCCGGCAAGTGATATATGCTAACCACCTCAGTATCCGGAAGCGACAGACAACCATTTACTGAAACCGTAACGATATAATTTCCCTTTTTTGTTGTGTCGACAGATGCTATTGACGGGTTTTGCTGTGACGATACGAAAGAGTTTGGCCCGATCCATGTATAGGTTGCCCCTGCAACGGATGGAGAACTGAGCAATAATGTATCACCGGAGCAAAGCGGTGAATTGCTGCCTGCAACCGGTGTAGCAGGGGTGGGGTAAACAATAACATTCGTGGTGTCAATGGATATGCAGTTGTTTTTAGTAACTGTAAGGGTGTATATACCTGACATGCCCGGTACTGCATTGAATACCGTTGGGTTCTGCACAGAAGAACTGTATGCCATAGGGCCACTCCATTGCCATGATACACCGGTAGAGTCTGCCGTTGCGGTTAGTTGCAATGTATCGCCCTGGCAGATAGCGGTGTTGTTAAATGCATTTGCTCCCGGTGCATTGGGGT
>DINJ01000226.1:0-7466 GCA_002423665.1 Bacteroidetes bacterium UBA5543
AGCTGTAATCCAGAACCGTATCGCCGGTCGCAACCAGGTTCACAAACTGGCCCTCACAGATCGCAGTGTCCGATGTGAGAATATTTACATAAAACGAGTCCAGTATATTGATCACAGCACTATCGATGATAGACGCCGTACCACCACAGGTATATGGTGCAAGTATGTACAACTTCACCGTTTTCGTGCCGGTAGATGCACCTGTTAATCCATAGATATTGACGGTTGCATCAGTGTCTGAAGCTNNNNGTGGTAAGTATCGCAGGGCGTAACGGTAGCTACTGCTGTAAGCTTTGTTGTAATGCCGTCGTAAGAAATAATCGGGCCTCCTATATTGTCTACATAATATGCGCAAAACGGAGCACCTGGTCCCAAGGCATTACATGTAGAAATGGGTCCTCCAAGTCCGCCACCACAGTTGATGCTATTGATGCAAACGGGAATATTAGTACCAGGAACAAGGGCAATGTTGGTGGGTGCCGCATAACCCGGGCCACTGATAAAAAAACCAAATGCATCGTTGAAACCCGAACAAGTAAAGCCATTGTACTCTTCAGAGCCAAATACATAGTCAAACTTAACCGTGTCACCGGTAGGCCTGAAATCGAACTCAAGCACACAGGCATTTTTAGTAGTACTGCCAGATAGTGCTGTCAGGTCTGCATCTCCCGCTCCCAGGTTATCAACCGAGGCAAATCCGGCAGCTGCACCCGCTGCGCCTGTACCGGCGAAGGGTGCAGGACCCGTTTGCGCCCGGCCACTGCACAAAATAATTCCGCTATCGAATATTGTAGGTGATGTAACGGCAACAAATGTACCATTGGCTACAGCCGGACAAGTGAGTACCGGACTGATACCAATTACGCCTGGCCCCAGTAATTTATTCATTAATGTAGCCGCCGTTACCGAAGGGGTAACTGTTATTTGCGAAAAAACTGAAACAGAACTTAAGCTGGCAATCGCAGACAATAAAAGGGACAAGTATATCTTCTTCATAATATTTCGGGTTTTCTATAGAGCACCAGAGACGCGGAATAGTCTAAAAAATGTATAAAGGTATGGTATAAATTAGAGTCTTTAACTTTATAGACGGCTGGTCAACACCATTAGTTGGCTGGTCGATGATTGAAAAAATGTCTTTAAAATTTCCGGAATACGCATGTTGTTCTGATGCAAGGTGGTATTTTGCGCATCATGACAGGTAAAGCGACAAAACTTTTTGTGTTGGCAGCAGCAATTTCCATGAACTGGGGCTGCAGTGTTTTCAATCATGGTGGAAAGAGCAAAGCAATGCCTGGCCTTTGGCAGGCCAAGCCGATAGCAATTGATGGCGACTGTACCGATTGGCCATCGCCCTACCCAAACTACGATGCGAAAGCCAAGATAGCATACGCCACATCTAATGATGGCAACAATCTGTACATTACCATGCAAACCGGTGACCCACTCACCCAGATCAAAATACTGAAGCAGGGNNTATAGACACCGGCGGAAAAAAAGAACAAACTTTTGCCATCAACTTCCCTTTGCAAAGCACCGAAGATGCCAGCGACCTGTTTGCTCATGCAGAAAGTGCACATGGCGAAGGACCATCCAAATTGAGCCGGCAGTTCGATAAGAGGCTGAACGAAGCAGCAGAAAGCTGCAACCAGTACTCACTAAAAGGCTTTGGTGCCTGTGACGGCGGGTATATGGCAGCACAAACCTCAAGGTGTGGTATCAGCGTAAAGGTGAGTATAGATGAATACAGGCAGCTGGTATGGGAAGCATCTATACCTTTCTCAGCATTAATAAATAAGAGAAACCTGGCAAGTACAGACACCAGGAGGGTATTTGGGGTGTGTTATGCTGTGAAGAGTTTCAAAAATCCCGGCTCCAAGGGCGGCGGAAACAATATGAGCCAGCCTATGAACAATACAAACATGCCTGGTGGCAGCAATATGGGTGCCGGAGGTACAGGCATGAACAGTATGCCAATGGGTGGCGGTGGAGGTGCATCAAAGGCCAGCCCTCTGCAGCACCTGTACGAAAGCACTAAGACGTGGAAACATTTCTTTGTTGCATACCAGTAAACCCATGATGAATTGCGTGTTATATTAGAGAACTTACACTGTGACGCTTGAATATTTAGTGCATAGGTGTAACTTTGTTTATTACAATTCCTGTATTATTGCAGGTCAGGTATTACGACCATGAATTTGTTACTTCAGGCAACAGCGCAGAACAGTCCGTTCAATTATTTTCCCATTGCTTTACAGATCGTTATAGCAGTCGGTTTTGTAATAGTGATGATGGCAGTGACCCATCTGCTGGGTCCTAAACGTCGAACGCAAGACAAACTTATCAACTTCGAGAGTGGTATTCCATCTGTGGGCAATGCACGCCAGCCTATGGGTATCAAGTACTTCCTGGTAGCCATCTTGTTTGTGCTGTTCGATGTGGAAGTAATCTTTTTTTACCCCTATGCTGTCAACTTCAGGTATTTGGGCCAGCAAGGGTTTATAGAAGTAGTACTTTTTGTCGCTTTCTTCCTCTGCGGCTTTATATATATTGTGAAGAAAGGAGCCCTTGACTGGGAAGACTAAAGTAATTGAAAAGTGAAAAGTAAAAATTTAAAAAGTGCTGTTCGGTAATTGAGAACGTCTGGGTAAAACCAATTATATTTTTGGTGGCCATGAGCGAAGCTAAACCTTACGACATCAAGAAGCGGGCGTACCTTTTCTCAAGAGCAGTAATAGCATTTATAGAAAGTACCAGATATAAGCAGATATACACACCACTTTTTGATCAGTTGCTGAGAAGTGGGACTTCAATAGGGGCAAACCTTGTGGAAGCAGGAGGAGGAAGCAGTAAAAAAGAGGTGATTAACTATTTTCATATTGCTTTAAAATCTGCGAATGAAACAAAATACTGGCTTTGCCTCATACGGGACAGTATAGATTGNNAGGGAGGCAAACAGGGAGTTATTGAATGAAGCAGATGAGTTGTCAAAAATTGTGGCAACAGCCATCTTGAAAATGAAGGGAATTAAAGACAGTTAGCTTTGTAAACTAAAAAGCACGTTGTCTGGTGTTTTTTTTAGTTTTTAATTTTGACTTTTGATTTTTATGCGTCCGGTTCAGTATAACACGAATATTAAAATGGTGGAAATGCCCGAAGGTTACTCGGGAGAGGGTTTCCACGCTACATCTTTCGACAAGGTTGTGGGGCTGGCCCGCAAAAACTCATTGTGGCCACTTCCGTTCGCTACATCCTGCTGCGGTATAGAATTCATGGCTACTATGGGTGCCAACTACGATCTTTCCCGCTTCGGGTCTGAGCGTATGGGCTTTACACCACGCCAGTGCGATGTGTTGCTGGTGGCAGGTACCATAGCAAAGAAGATGGCACCGATATTACGTCAGGTGTATCTGCAAANNGCCAGTGCGATATGCTGCTGGTTGCAGGTACGATAGCCAAAAAAATGGGTCCTATTCTGCGCCAGGTATACCTGCAAATGGCAGAACCCCGCTGGGTGATAGCCATAGGTGCCTGTGCGAGCAGCGGTGGTATTTTCGATTCTTACTCTGTGTTGCAAGGCATAGACCAGGTGATACCCGTAGACGTGTATGTGCCAGGGTGCCCTCCCAGGCCAGAAGGCATACTGGACGGTATACTGAAGCTGCAGGACCTGGTACACAATGAGAGCCTGCGCCGCCGTAATAGTAAGCCATATAAGGAATTGATGGAAAGCTACGGCATTCAATAATTCAAATACAACCAACAAGCTTTTGCCTAATAGGTACATACTATAGTATAGATGGCACTGACAAACGAAATAATAAAAGAACAACTCACCGGGAAATTCGGCGATCAGCTTACCGACTGGGGTGAGCCATACGGAATGCTGACCTTCCGTGCGCCTGCAGAACTTAACCTGAAAGTGATGCAGTTCCTTTTTGACGATGAGGCATTGAAATTTCGCTTTCTGACGGACCTGACGGGCGTACACTACCCCGACCGTGAAGGGGAAGAGTTGTGCGTTNNAATCTGGTAGACAACGCAAGGCTGCGGTTTAAGGTATATGTTCCCGTAGAAACACCTGACGTTTATTCGGCTACCAGCATTTTTGCCGGTGCCAACTGGATGGAACGCGAAACTTATGACTTCTTCGGAATAAACTTCGTAGGCCATCCCGACATGAGAAGGATACTCAATGTAGATGAAATGGAACACTTCCCTATGCGTAAAGAGTTTCCGATGGAAGACCCTACCAGGGTAGACAAAGATGACGAAATGTTTGGCCGGTAACGGATATTGATATTTGCCAATTATTGTAGTGAAATGATACTTGCAGACCTGGATCAGAATAAGACTTACACCTATGCCGACTACTTCAAATGGAAGTTTGAAGAGCGGGTGGAGCTTATTCGCGGTAAGGTCTTTAAAATGAGCCCTGCTCCCAACCGGAAGCATCAGGAGCTTACGGGTGATGTTTTTTACGAGTTACGCCGTTTTCTGAATAACAACAGCTGTAGTGTTTATGTTGCCCCCTTCGATGTTCGACTTCCACGGAAATCTAAGGATGATAAGGACATTGTTACAGTATTGCAGCCGGACATTTGTGTAGTATGCGACCGTACAAAACTTGATGACAAAGGTTGTGTGGGCGCACCAGATATTGTGGTGGAAGTTCTTTCTCCGGGCAATAATGCCAAAGAGTTGAGGAACAAATACGAGGTATACGAAGAGGCAGGTGTAAAAGAGTACTGGGTAATATCCCCACAAGACGAAACATTTACCTTGTACAGTCTTGAGGATGGCCGGTTTCGACCATCAAAAGGAATGGTAGCCGGAGAGGTCGTAAAATCGGCCGTGCTTGACGGGTTTGAGTTAGACCTGGAAGCTTTGTTCAGCAAGCTGAACTGAGTACAGGGATAGTATTTTTGAAAAAGACGAGATTTGGTACTCCGTGCCACTTGTTCATAATAATTGATAAAAACAGGCCCTGAAAGCCTGTAAGAATAGTTCGGCAGTATATGGAACTACAGACACAACAACAGCATCACATCAAGCTCTCTGACGAGTCGCTGCAGAAACAGACGACCACCCTGAACCTGGGACCAACGCACCCTGCAACCCACGGTGTATTCCAGAACATCATGGAAATAGACGGTGAGCGGGTGATGAAAACGGAACCTACGATAGGGTACATACACCGCGCTTTCGAGAAAATTGCGGAGCGCAGGCCGTATTACCAGATCACTACACTCACAGACCGCCTGAATTACTGCTCAGCCCCCATCAACAATATGGGCTGGCACATGACTATCGAGAAGCTGCTGGGGCTGAAATTGCCTAAGCGGGTGGACTATATGCGTGTGCTCATTATGGAGCTGTCGCGTATTTCCGACCACCTGATTTGCAACTCGGTAGTAGCTGTGGATACAGGTGCGCTTACGGGTTTTACTTATGTATTCCAGTGGCGCGAATTGATTTATGAGATTTACGAAGAGATATGCGGTTCCCGCCTCACCACCAATATTGGTCGTGTGGGTGGTTTTGAGCGCAACTTCTCTGATGTTGCATGGCAGAAAATTGATAAGTTCATCGAGGGTTTTCCCAAAGTGATGAAGGAGTTTGAAGACCTGCTGACCCGCAACCGTATATTCATGGACCGTTGTATTGGGGCTGGTCCTATAAGTGCTGAGCGTGCGTTGAATTATGGTTTCACCGGCCCCAACCTGAGGGCTGCGGGTGTTGACTATGATGTGCGCGTTGCCTCTCCTTACTCGTCTTACGAAGATTTCGATTTCAAAATACCTACCGGCACAACAGGTGATGTGTACGACCGTTACCTGGTGCGCAATATAGAGATATGGGAAAGCCTGAGCATTGTAAAGCAGGCTGTGGAGAAGATCAGGCAGATAGAAAAAGAAGACCCTGCGCAGAAAGATGTTTTCTACGCGCCGGAGTCAGACAAATATCACCTGCCGCCCAAGCAGGATGTATATACCAAGATGGAAGCCCTGATATATCATTTCAAAATGGTGATGGGTGAAATTGAAGTGCCTGCAGGCGAGGTATATCATTCGGTAGAAGGTGGTAACGGTGAGTTGGGATTTTATTTAATAAGTGATGGTGGCCGTTGTGCTTACCGACTGCATTTCCGCAGGCCATGTTTTATTTATTACCAGGCGTTTCCTGAGATGATAAAAGACGGCTTGCTGAGTGATGCGATAATAGCGTTGAGTAGCCTGAATGTGATAGCAGGCGAATTGGATGCGTGATGAAGTATAAATTAAAAAGTAAAGAGTCAAAACATACATTTTTGGCTTTTGAATTTTGACTTTTGAATTATAGTCAATGATAAAGTTTAGTGAAGAAAAACTGAAAGAAGTACAGGCCATCATGGCACGCTACCCCGAGGGGAAGCAGAAAAGTGCGTTGATACCTGTATTGCACATTGCACAGGAAGAGTTTGGCGGCTGGCTGCAGATACCGGTAATGGATTATGTAGCTGAACTGCTGAGCATAAAGCCTATTGAGGTGTACGAGGTGGCTACGTTTTACACCATGTTCAACCTGAAACCCGTAGGTAAGTATGTGCTGGAAGTATGCCAGACCGGGCCCTGTATGCTCAACGGCAGCGATGAGATAATAGACTATATAAAAGAGAAACTGAATATACAAGCCGGGGAAACTACGGCCGATGGTTTGTTTACCCTGAAACCCGCTGAGTGCCTGGGCGCATGTGGTTATGCGCCTATGATGCAGCTGGGTAAAACATACAGCGAGTTTTTGACGAAAGAAAAAGTAGATAGCATAATAGACGAGTTGAGGGCGGCAGCTAAAAACTAAAGCGATGGCATACGACCTGGCACTGGAATTTTATTTGCCCGTAGCACCCGACAAGGTGATGCGGCTGCTGACAGAGCCGGAACTGATAAAAGCCTGGAGTGAGAACGACGCGATATTTGAAAACAGGCCTGGTGGGAAGGTAGAGTTATTTGATAGTTGGGTGAGTGGCGAAGTGATAAAGACAGGAAATGATGAACTGGAATATAGTTGGACGGTGATAGAATGGGACGAAGGAGTACAACCATCGATAGTGTACTATAAGCTGGTGGCAGAACAAGGCGGTACAAGAGTAGACCTGAAACATACAGGACTACCTGATGAAGAAGAGATGAATAAACACGAAAGCGGTTGGATGCAATACTTCTTCGGGCCTATGGAAAACTATATACTGGAAAACGATTTTTAAAGAATGAGGTTGTTGTTATTCATATCAGTTTGTCTAATGCTTGCATCTTGCGATGATGTTGTGAAGGTTGAGCATAGTGTAGGAGATAAATTGTTGCGTTATGAAGGTGTAGAGAAAGCAGCGTACGCGTATAACGCAGCCCTGATAGCAAAGGATACGGCAGCCCTGAATAGCTTGCTGCACGAAAACGTGAGTTACGGGCATAGCAACGGCTGGATAG
>DINJ01000226.1:7482-7791 GCA_002423665.1 Bacteroidetes bacterium UBA5543
TTTTGACTTTTAACTTTTGACTTGATAGATGAAGTTATTATTAGAACACGCGCATGTTGAAGGTATTCGTTATTACGATACCTACCGTAAGCATGGAGGCTACCGTTCTGTTGAGAAGGCGCTGAAAATATCGCCCGATGACATAACGGAAGAAGTGAAGAAGAGCGGCCTGCGTGGCCGTGGTGGTGCGGGTTTCCCTACGGGTATGAAGTGGAGTTTCCTGGCGAAGCCCGAAGGCGTTCCGCGTCACCTGGTGTGCAATGCCGATGAGTCAGAGCCCGGTACTTTCAAAGACCGCTACCTGATGGA
>DINJ01000058.1 GCA_002423665.1 Bacteroidetes bacterium UBA5543
TGCAAACGCCTTACCACTGCATCCTCGTTACAAACGAGGACGAGCGAGCCCCTCGTTATCACAAGTCTTTTGGGCTTGTGACAATGAGGGATATGTAGATGCATTTTTTGAGTAGCAGGCTGTGACTATCCTTTTTTTAATCTCTTTTCAATTGCGGGATAGATAAAATGCATTAACTTTAATATAATTTAAAAACCGAACCGTTATGCGCAAACTCTATTCTATTCTGTTATGCCTCGTTATTATACAGGCAAACGCACAAGCCCCATTCGTATTTGCAGACTTCGACCTGAATAAAGGTATCCAGGTTTTTTCACGGCCACATAACTTTGTCAGCTTCAATGGCAAATTTATTTTCACAGCCTACCAGGATAGCTTCGGCTACGAGCCATGGATAAGCGACGGTACACAAGCCGGTACTATGTTGTTGAAAGACGTGTATCCCGGTACAACATATTCTAACTGCCTTGGCTACACGGAATACAACGGCAAACTATATTTTTCGGCACGTAGCAAAGCGTACAGTATAGAACTATGGGAAACCGATGGCACACAGGCGGGCACCAGGCAGGTGATACAAATCAGTAACTATTCCAGCAGCTACGGCCTTGAGTATATAACTGTGTTCAATGGCAAAATGTATTTTGCTGCGGATGATAATATACATGGGCGGGAGCTATGGGTAACTGATGGGACTGCCCAAGGCACGCAGGTGTTAAAAGACATCAACATTGGCACGGGTCATTCATGGCCCAGGCAGATTGCTGAATGTAATGGTAATCTTTATTTCAATGCTGATGACGGTATTAACGGCAGGGAGCTATGGGTAAGCGATGGTACCGCCAATGGCACCGTTATGCTGAAAGATATAGTACCGGGAAGTGGCTCTTCAACGCCTGAAGCATTTTTTGTTTCGGGCAATGTTATGTATTTCAGGGCTACTACACCTGCTACAGGTTATGAATTATGGAAAACTGATGGAACTGTAAGTGGCACACAAATGGTAGCAGATATTAGTGGCGACAGTTCTGACGGTATCAGGTTCTCACTAAGCTCAGGTTTGATGGGTAATTTCAATTCGAAGACCTATTTCCGAGGCTTCGATAGCGTTAATGGTTATGAATTATGGGTAACGGACGGGACTTCTGCAGGCACCCATTTAGTGAAGAACATCAACCTTACCGGCAATGGCAGCCCGGGTCAATTCACGGTATTCAACAATTTGCTTTATTTCAGTGCATCTGATACTATGTCAAATGGTGAATTGTGGGTGACGGATGGTACGGCAAACGGTACTGTTATGGTTGGTGATTTTTTTATGGGACCGGTATATGGTAGCTCACCTTTTCTTTTAACTGTTTACAAAGAACATTTGTATTTCAGGGGACAAATTGGTACGGGTGATATGCAACTATTAAGGTCAGACGNNAGAGTATACATCTACCGGTTATGAGTTATGGTCTTTAAAAGATACTACCCGTGCAGTTAGTATCAGTAGTATTAGTGCCAGTTCGGATTTTGTAATATATCCCAATCCCAACAGCGGTACATTTAACCTTACATTGGACAATACCCGTTTTGAAAACGCAACTGTACAGGTGTACGATATGATAGGCCGACTATGCCACATTGCATCGGTTACTGAAACGGATACAGTCATCAGCATGGATACATCACCGGGTATCTACATAGTAAGGCTGCAGATGGATGATGTCGTGCTGACAAAACATATTATTGTGCGGTAGCAAGTTGATATTTTGCATTATATATTCAAGATACCTGTCTGAATGATTTAGCCATGTAGCCCGTACCGAATAACTGAACGGCCCAGGGCTTAGGGCGTTGCAAACGCCCTACNNCATCCTCGTTACAAACGAGGACGAGCGACTGGTATATATGAGTGCAATAGAAAACAATAGCGAAACAGTCAAAAAGGTAAATCCTACACCAAAGGTTTGTAAAGGATTTTCGAAATGCTGCCCGCCAAGGTATTGGATGAACCATAACAACACAGCTAATAAAAGATAGCTGAATACAAGGGCCGATATAAAGCCAAAGGCCTTCGATACATACCTGCTCCTGATTACAAGCGGGGTACATAATAATGCGTAGATACACAGCCAGTACCATGAAAAGTAACCACTTAATATGTCCATAACAGTACAGGCAACGCTCAGCCCCGCAAAGTATGCTGGCGGCCCGAATCTGAGTATCTTATTCTTCATTGAATATGATAACGTGGCAGTGGCAAGAATAGTATGTGTTGATGGGAGATGGCCCGGGCACATATGTTAAAGCTGAGCGTAGGTAATGGCATTTTGGAGCTTAGAGAGCCTACCGAAGGAACAGGCTTTGATTGTAAAACTTACTATGTGGCTGGTACATAGTACGATGGGACAAGATACCCAAAATCGTATCTGCATTGTATAAAAGCGACAAATGTGTTAATTATTTATGAATTTTATTTCTGTTAATTATTGCAATAATGTGTTGTTTTCGAGTGCGAAATTCGGCTGTTCCTGAATATGTGCTGTNNTTTTGATAATTGTGAACATGCTGCATGGCTATAGTTTTGCGCCGTAAACAGAAATGATAATAAAATGAAAAATTATTTTTTAAAGACAGCTGCTATGTTACTTCTTTGCAGCACAGGTACGGAAATCACGGCGCAAACACGTATAGCCGAGACATGGAATAGGAAAGTAGATCAATCGAAAAGTGACTATGCTACAGCTGTATGGACCAACAAGTACGGAGAGTCATACCTGTCAGGCAACTCGTATGCCACCAACCCTTTAGGTGTTGCTAATTCTTCGTGTATAATGCTTACCAAGATAAATACGACAGGTAATGTAGTCTGGACGAAAAATATTTTTGTGCCGGCTGACTATATTGCTATGAATAAAGGTATAGCCGGAGACGGGGAAGGTAATATTTATGTACAGTACCAGGAAAAATACCAATACACAGATACCTTGGTCAACAGGGTTGTCATTAGCAAATTTAGCCCTTCCGGAAGTGTTATATGGCAAAAGCACATAACGTCTTATGTTAACGGACTTGTAGAGGAAGCAAGAGACAGGGAGTTTATTTACAGTAATGGTAAACTTTATTTCTGCGGCAGCACTTTTATGAATACCGGCAGCCTTGATGCTTTTTTATACAAAGTGGACGCGGGCACAGGAAATATTGATTGGCGAAGCATTTATAACGGGCCATTAGGTTCCGACGATATTTTCCATAGCTTATGTGTTGGCCCTGCAGACAATGTGTGGACCGTAGGCCGGAGCAGAGGCCTGGAAGGGCCGGGTGGTATATATTCTGACTACGATGTAGCTGTGGGGAAATATAATGTAAACGGACAACTGCAGTGGATGTACAAACTAAACGGAGGTGGCAATTCAGATGATATTGGTATTAACATAACCGTAGACAAACAAGGTAACTGTTATCATTCGTCTCAGGTAGATGTGCTGGGCATGAATAGTGATTCCGTTGTGATAGAGAAACTCTCAACGGCAGGCCAACGTGTATGGAGGTATGGTTTCATTGGCTCTAATACGGGTTCTATCCGCAAGCAGCCGATTATGCAATTGCCCTCGGGCGATATAGTTGTCAGCAGTTGTACTGTAGATGGTATAACTACGTTTGCTTTGAATGGGACAACCGGCACCCAAATTTGGAGGAGTGCATATAGCAGGGCGGCCAGGGGAGCGTCAGATTATCCTGCAGAAATGATATCAGACAGTTTAGGTAACATCTACATAGCAGGGACTACAAGGGACTCATCAGGTTCGCCTGTTTTAGATGATATCACAACATTGAAGTACAGCAATACAGGCTTGCTGCAATGGTACGCATACTATTCTGAGCCGCATAGAGGCAGCCAGGAAACGGGCCGTAGTTTAGCCTTGGATGGAGCATTGAATGTATATACTATTGGCTTTGTGCAAGACTCATTGTACAATAATGATTTCTTCCTTTTGAAATACGGTACAGCTACGCCCCCCCAGCCACCCATTACTACTGTATATGAAACAGTACTAGAAAGAGAAGTAATAGTATACCCTAATCCTGCCAGAGATTTGCTATATGTAAAAACCCCTGCTGATAGCCAGGTGAAATATTTAACACTTACTGATTGTACCGGGAAAGTTGTTTGGACAACAACTACAAGCGAGGCCGAAATTATTATGCAGGCAAATAACTTGCCATCGGGGATGTACCTTTTACAATGCAGGTATTCAGATGGTATTGTGAAAACTAATAAGCTGGTAATAGCCAGATAGGCAAGGTTTAGGAGATAATGTTTTTTAGAGAGCGCCCGTTAAAAAGGCGCTCTCATTTTTATAGTAATACTTCAACTCGTGTCGGGGCGGCAGGTGGGCGTGCATCTCCGCCATGCCCGGCAGCAGGTATTGTCCGGCAGCATCGACAACTTTTGCTTTGGTGGTCTTCAGTTTCCCCGTCTTGTCTTTGCCAATATAGCTGATGCGGCCGTTGCTCAGGCATACCATATAGTCGGCAAGCGGGGTGCTGTCCTGCATGGTTATCACATTGGCATGACGTATAATCGTTTCCGCGTCGCGGATGACTGATGTTGGTTGTACTGAGGCTGTACTGCCGATGGCAGCAACCAGGAGCATTGTAAACATGTAGCGAATAGTAGTGGTGTTTCCTGCCAAGACGATAGAAGATGGCTGGAGTGGGTAATGCTTTGTTAAAAAGGGTACAGGGGATGAGTTTTTACCTGTGGGGAAGTGAGTACATACTGGTTGTTTAGTTTGCTGTGTTATGTAATTGTCATTAGCCCACAAATATTCAAACTTGCTATAATTTGTTGATTATTTGTATTACATTGTTTGCCATATAGAGCAATCAGTTTTTCTTGCGCTTGTGTTATATGATAATAATCAACTGATTGCAGTGAGTATGATCTGAAATACTTAACCTTTTCAACCCCACCCGATACCTATATGTCTGCACCCTGAAAACCTGCATAGAATAGGGAAGATTGGCCTGGTTACATCAAACTAATACTTAAAAAACATAAATGAGTATGATGAGTCTTTGGTTGAAAATACCCAAATACATCAGGGTAACCATTTTGCTGACTTTGGCGAATATGGCTATCCTGGCCATCAGGAACGTTATCGTAGGTTGTTTNNTCCTTAAGGAGTACAGGGGTAGAATCAATAATTTCTTTTTCTGGCTGATAACACTGTTATGGGTGCTGTTTTACCCCAACGCCCCGTACATGATCAGTGACCTGATACACGTAAATGCGGATGACCATGATACCGTATACCAGGAATTGATTGTGTTTGATACGCTTATCATTTTTTCTATCGCTATGCTGTCCGTTTATTACGGGTTCCTGTCGTTGAAAATCATGTTCGATATTTTCAAGAAGAGGTATAGCGACAGGTTCGCACATGTGGCCATATTCCTTACAATAGTGTTGAGTTGCCTTGGGTTTTATATGGGGCGCGAGATGTTGTCGGTTATGAAACTGGGAAATGGTTACCTGTATTCGTGGGAGATATTCCTGGAGCCGGGGCAAATCATATCATCGGTGTGGCATTTGCTATTCCCCATCGGTGTGCACAAGGAGGCGTATATGATGATGATACTGTTTGGCATAGTGCAGTACCTGTTGCTCATTATGTTTAAAGATATTGCCGATGTTGAAACTTCAGGATTTGTAACAGAAACACAACAAAAAGCATAAAAGAATGTCAACCGCAACCAAAATGTTAGTATTGCTGCTGAGTATGGCGGCTATNNATGCTGGGGTGGTGTTATGCTGCTGTTTATCTTAAAAGCGCGTAACCCGGTGTGGCTGGTGCATTGGTCGGACGTGCCGTTGTTTTGGGGTACGGTACTGATGCTGGACGGGTGGGTGTACAAACGTAATGGCGGTGTGTCGCTCATCAGCAAAGTGCCGCAGGAATTGATAGGTATAGGTGTGGCTTCAGTGTCAGGTTGGATGATATTTGAATACCTCAACTTTTTTATAGATGACAACTGGTACTATCCTAAAGGTGATATGCTGGATAGGGAGGAGTTTTTGCTCTACGCTTGCATAGTATCATCGGGGCTGCTGCCCATAGCATTCGAATGGTATTGTTTGTTCAAGACATTCCCAAAACTGCGGAACAGGTTTTCGAATGGTATCAGGATTAAGACAAATACACTGATGGATAATTTAATACTACTGGTGTGTTATGGCGGCATGTTTGCTTCTGGTTTGTTCCCCAATATGATGTTCTTTATGCTGTGGCTGGGNNTATGTAGACGTGCTGCATGTATTTGAAATGCCGCTGCTGGGCCTGTGGGGCTACCTTCCCTTTGGTATCTACTGCTGGCTGTGGTGGATAGCATGGGCTACCTTGATGAATATCCCTGCATTGTTCCTGAAAGAAGACCCCCTAAAATCAGATTCGGATTTATGATGAAGAAGTTTGCCATATTACTTCTATGCTTAACAGTAACACTAGCCACCCACGCCCAAACAATAGTATGGGACGGCAGTGCCGGCTCTATGGAACTGGCTGACAAATTGAAAATACTGGAAGACCCCGAAGGACAATTAAGTTTTGATGAGGTGAGTTCGCCTGCCTATGAAAACAAGTTTACACCGTCTGATAAAAAGATACTGAACGTCGGACATACGGAGTCTGTTTTCTGGTTGAAGATACCTATTGACAATACCTCAGGCGAAAAGCCTTTCCTTGAGCTGATGCAGGCCTGCCTGCCTTTGTGCGAACTGTATTACAAAGATGAGAACAGGAATACGGTTTATGTAGAGTCAGGGTATAAAGTGCCCTTGCCCGATAAGGTTGTTAAAGACC
>DINJ01000165.1:0-184 GCA_002423665.1 Bacteroidetes bacterium UBA5543
CCCCCTGAAGGGGAGACGCAATGATTTGTTCGGGTGTGTCCTGTGTGGGTGTCCCATGTGATTGCCCCACCCCCGTCACTGGCGTGACACCCCCACTCCCGAAATCGTCGGGACAGGCAGCGTGGGACAGGACATGCTCCTGCGCATCTTTATTTTTCTCTTTTTCGGTGGTTTGGTTGATGAG
>DINJ01000165.1:374-15920 GCA_002423665.1 Bacteroidetes bacterium UBA5543
CTGGAGGTGTTTTTTGGTCATGGCGTATAGTTTAATACGATAATAGGATAATCCCGCACGAGCGGGACAAGTTACGGCAATGCGATAATTACAATGCCATTTTTCAATAGCTAAATTACATATAATTATAGATTACAACAAATTTATTTACCCTTTACATGTGTGGTCATACGCCACTCCTAAACTTCGTAAGGGACAGGAAAAATTACAGTGTAATTGACTTTTTAACGGAGTTGATGCCGGTCAGCACGTAGCATAAGAGTTTGTATTCTCATTAAATTAACATCAAAATACCCCCTAACAGGGTATCTGAATTTGGCGGGTATTGATTAATATTACCTGAATATAAGATACCCATACATAGGATGAGATTTAAAATATTACCCTTATTGATATTGCCCGTAATGCTGTATGGCTGCAAGAGCAGCCGCAAAACGGTAATGATGGACGCCGTGACTGTGAAGGCATCGGACAGCAGGTACAGGGCTACCGCTACCATGGACTGGGACATTACCCATACTGATGTGGCGCTGAGCTTTGACTACGCGGCCAGGACAGCCAAAGGTATGGCCGTAATAGATATGCACCCCTACTTTTACAGCAGCGACAAAATAGTACTGGATGCCAAAAGCATGAGTATAGAAAACGTAATGGTGAATGGCAACAAGGCAAAAGTGAACTATCAAAACGACAGCCTGACCATATACCTGGATCGGAAATATCATCGTACAGAACAATTGCGACTTAATATTGAATATACCGCAAAGCCTTATGCACAAGCTACCGGTGGAAGCAAAGCTATTAAAGACGACAGGGGCCTGTACTTCNNTCAATACAGACTATAAGATACCGTACAAACCCGCACAGGTGTGGACACAGGGCGAAACAGAATCCAACTCGCACTGGGTACCCACCTTCGACAAACCTAATGAGCGTTTCACCACCCGTATACAAATGACAGTGGCGGACAGCTTCACAACGCTGAGCAATGGCGTAATGAAAGGCTCTATAAGTAACAACGACGGCACGCGTACAGATGTATGGGAAATGAAGAAAGACATACAACCCTATGTGATGATGATGGCCATAGGCAAATACGCAGTTGTAAAGGACGAACCCTGGGAGGGCAAGGAAATAAGTTATTATGTGGAACCAGAGTTTGAACGCTTTGCCAAAGATATGTTCCGCTATACACCAGAAATGGTGGATTATTTCTCAAAAGTAACGGGCGTACCCTACCCCTGGAACAAATACTGCCAGGTAGTAGTAAGGGATTACGTATCGGGGGCGATGGAGAATACTACGGCCACCGTGTTCGGAGAATTCATCAACCAGACAGACCGGGAAATAAGAGACAAAGATTACGAGGATATAGTATCACACGAACTGTTCCACCAATGGTTCGGCGATTATGTGACTGCTGAATCCTGGTCGAACCTGACGCTGAATGAGTCTTTTGCCACATACGGCGAGCAACTNNGGAACAGAAACTAGCTTTCCAGGACCTGAATACTTACCTGGGACAGACTGAGAAAAACGACGAACCGCTGGTACGTTTCCACTATCACGAGCGCGAAGATATGTTCGACCGCGTATCGTACCAGAAAGGGGCGAGTATACTGCGTTACCTGCACGGACTGGTTGGTGATACCGCATTCTCCAAAAGCATGCAGCTATACCTGGCTAATAATGCATTGCAACCCGCAGAAGCCCACCAATGGCGAATGACTGTGGAAAAAGTAACCGGTAAAGACTGGAACTGGTTCTTCAACCAATGGTACTACAAGGGAGGGCACCCGGTACTGGACGCCCAATATGACTTTGACGACAATAACCGGAAAGTAAAAATAACCCTGACGCAAAAGCAGCCTGAACTATATCAATTGCCCATGTTGATAAACGTAGTGACGGGTGATAAAGTATTTAGTGACATGATAGATGTACAGGACCGCACAACTACTATCACATATCCCTATCATACAGCAGACAGGCCTGCAGTACTCATAGACGCAGAACACTGGGTGGTGGGTGTCATTAATGACGGTAAAACACCACAACACTGGCTGGCGCATTACAAGGCTACCGGGGCTGAAGATTATANNAAGCAAACCTGGACAATGCTACCATTCAGGAAATGTACCACCTGGCACTGAAAGACGGGTTGGAACATGTAAGGGTATATACTTTGAACTACCTTGAAGCACAGAAAAACAAAAAAACACAAGAGACTTTTACCCCCACGGTTCGTACTATGGCTATGAAGGATTCTTCTCACCATGTGCGTTCTGCAGCATTGCATGTACTGGCTACATGGAAGGTAAAAGACGCTCGTACTGAGATGCTACACGGCATTAATGACTACTCTTACAAAGTGGCATCATCGGCGTTAAGGGGGCTAAGCATTGTAGCAAAAGACACAGCATACAGTATAGCCAAGCATATGTTGACCACGAATCCCGGCGGCGAATTTCGCCCCGAAATATGGGCAGTGATAGCAGAGCAGGGAAAACCACAAGACACCACAGTACTACAGGATGCGCAGTACCGCGTAGCTGCCGGTAATAAAATAGCCCTGGCTACAGCTGCAAGTATTTTCATGAAGAAAACAGAATCGGAAGATGCATTCAAATCTGCGCTGCGGGTTACGGACTACCTGGCCAATTCAGAAGCAATCGGAAGCTACAGGGGGGCCATAGGCGTATATATGTACGATGCCGCCTATTATTACAAAGACCAGATAAAGAAAAACAACAAGGCGCAAACTACCAAAGCGAACAGGAGGCTGGCCATTATGAAACCTGTATTGGAAAATATTCGTGATAAAGAAACGGATAAGGACAACAAGGTGGAATACGACCTGTTTCACAAAGCCATATACGGAGGGAATTAAGCAGGAGTTTTTGCCAGCAGTTCTTTGTGTATCTCCAGCACCTGCGGTATGATAGCCTTACTGCCATCGTTGATAATCACATAGTCGCAACGCGCTATCTTCTCCGCATCGTCCATTTGGCTGGCTATGCGCTGTAGTACTTTTTCGCGTGTCATACCCTCACGTTCCAATGCACGGTTGATACGGATATGTTCAGGCGCGGACACACCTATCATGACATCCATTTCTTTGTAGCTGCCACTTTCAAAAAAAATAGCCGCTTCTTTGATAACATAGGGAGAGGTTTGCGTGGCCATCCATTGATTGCCAAAAGCTATAGNNATAGTAGCAGGATGCACCAACGCATTAAGCTGATGTAGTAATGTGGGTTGCTCAAATACAATGGCCGCCAGTTTTTTCCTGTCCAGTCTGCCATCTATGTATACAGCATTGCCGAACAGCGACTGAATAGCTGTTACCAAAGCAGTGTCGGTTTCCATCAGTTGTTTAGCCGTATCGTCAGCATTAAACACAGGTATGCCGAGTGTCTGGAACACCCGGCATACAACTGATTTTCCGGCACCTATGCCTCCTGTAACTCCTACTTTCAGCATGGCACGGGCATTATTTTTTATCTTCTACAACGGTAGGCGTAGCCGTCTTCTTACGGTAGGCATTGGTCATTTCCATAGATACCGCAGAACNNTCAGAACGCTCGATGGTCATGAAAGTACCGTGGTGAACTTCTATTTGCAGTGTACCATCTTCGTTGCTGCGCCTGATAGTGCCGTGTATGCCGGCAGTAGTGATGATATGCTCACCTACACCGATAGTTTCAGCGAATTTCTTTTGCTCTTTGGCACGCTTTGCCTGCGGGCGTATCATGAAGAAGTACATTACAGCTATCATACCTACGAGGAAGATAAGCTGGAAAGCGCCGCCACCGCCCGGTGCAGCCTGCAACATAATTGTCTGAAGTTGTGCGATCATTGTATTTATCTGATTTTATTGTTTTTAATAATTATTGAGCAGCTTTTACATCGGCTTTGATATACAGCATATGTACACCACGCTGCGAGTTTGTAGTCACTGATATTGATTTTTCCTGGTGGCCTGATTTACCGTAAGTATCAAACAATACCTGTATGATACCTGAAGCGCCGGGGGCTACCGGGTCGCGGGGATATTCTGCTACCGCGCATCCGCAGGAGCCTTTGGCCGCACTCACTATCAAAGGTTTTTTACCATTGTTTACAAATTCAAAACCGTAGGTTGCTTTCATCCCCTCGGTCAACATGCCGAAATCGTGTACAGAGTCTTCAAACTCCATCGTCGGTAACTCGTTGAACAAGGCAGTATCCAGCCCTGCTGCTGATTGCGGATTGTTCACCAGGTCGGTTGACAGCAAGCCGTCTTTTGACTGGGGCTCCTTTTCCGCACTCTCGCCGCACGCTGCCAGCATCATGATCAGCGATGATGCAACCAAACATTTTTTCAAGCCTATCATTCTATTCATATATCAGGCGTTTCTGGCTTCTTTATGAATTTTATTCTCCTTTACCAGGTCTTTCAGTATGTTATCCAATACCCCATTCACAAACTGGCCACTCTGTGGCGTGCTGTACATCTTGGCTATTTCAATAAACTCATTGATAGTAACCTTGGTAGGTATTGTGGGGAAATACAGCAACTCGGCCACTCCCATACGCAGCAGCAACATGTCTATCAGTGCTACCCTTTCAGCATCCCAGTTGTTCAGCTTAGGTTGTATCAGCTCTGTGCAATATGCTTCTTTCTCCAGCGTGGTATGCNNGTGCGCGTACTCATTCTTTTCGCCGGATATCAGCTTCAGGAAGTTTACTTTGGAACTGCTTTTGAAAAAGTTGTCCATCAATATCTTCACCATATCGCTGTCATCTTCCCAGCCCGGCAGTTCATCGGCAAAATGTTCCATTACCGATTCGTCTTCAAAGATGTGGTTATCAAATATAAACTTGATAATAGCCACTTCCGACTTATAGTTGCGCTCACGCCCGGCTATATATTCTTTGTACTCAGGCGATGCAGCCAATTTTTTATAAACCTTCTGCACCAGGTCTTCATCTATATATCGGCTGATGTTCTTGTCCTTTATCTTTTCAGTAAAGGTTTCGTTGTCCAGTATTTTCCCCAGGAACTCGTTACCGGCAATTTTTGTGCTTACGTTCAGGTCTTCTGCCGTAGGCAGATATTTT
This sequence comes from Bacteroidetes bacterium UBA5543, assembly GCA_002423665.1. GTDB lineage: Bacteria > Bacteroidota > Bacteroidia > Chitinophagales > Chitinophagaceae > UBA5543. Next base: position 5,478 of record DINJ01000165.1, read on the forward strand.
GACGCCCTTTTACCGGCATCTTTTTCCGCATAACGCGCCACCTGCAATGTGTAGAGAACGGATATAACGAAGAGGTCGAGGAAACGGTTAATTTTTTCGTCGAGGAGTACAGACCCCTGCTTTTTCTGTTCTTCAAGGCTACCTGCTTCCGTAGTAGCAAGCGTGTACAAAGTTTGCATCACTTTCACCCTGATATTTCTGCGACCAATCATATCCTGTTAAGAACCTTTTGAGGGCGCAAATTTAAGGAAACATTTCCGAAANNTACAATAATAGTAAGCCCAATGGAAACAAGCTGGTAAGCTATGCCCCCACCTATACTGCCTACATCCACCAGTCCCGACCGCATAAATATCTTAAGGACCATAGTCAGTACAAAGTTGTGGTACATATACAGGCCGTAGGATATTTTGCCGAGGTAATTAAGCGGCTTGTATTCCAGGTTGATTAATGTGCGGGGGTTAGCAGCAAGGTTCAATATCAGCACCATGAATATGATGCCAAACAACTCCTTGCTGTACCATGGGATTATCAAACCCTTGACCGTAATGATAGCCAGTGCTACGTATAAGAACGCCTGCAGGTATTTGTTGAAAAGAATTTTCAGCGCCTTTTCTTTCCTGTAAAAAAGCAGGTAGGCCCCGATGCCGCCCAGCGCCATACAGTCTATAGAGAAGTGGTCCCAGAAGAGCCAGTTTTTCATAAAGACGACCGAATCCGGGTTGGTAACNNAAAAAAGACAGGTAAGCCAGGCTTTTAAGTAAAAACCCCTCATTCATATGCACCGACAATACCGGTATATCAAACACATGAAAATTGGGCAGTATGAATAAACTGAAGATGACGACCAGGTAATAAACAGGCCATATACGTAGTATCCTGCGCATATAGAAGGCTTTAATGCCTATAGTGCCCGTTCGCCGGTGCTCTTCCAGCAGCAGATATGTAATAAGAAAACCGCTGAGTACAAAGAAGAGGATGATGCCCAGCTCGCCGAATACCCCGCCTACAAAAGAACTGCTGTAGATATTGGGCAGGCCGAACCAGTATTTCGCCATCTCCACATGGTGTATTATTACCACCAACGCGGCCAGAAAGCGTATACCGTTCAAATTGGGGAAAAAGACCCTATTTGCTGACATGTGTGTTTTTTATTCCTGTTTTGTACAGTAATCAGCAAACATAACACTGAACCGCCCCGTATAGCAAATACAGGGCGGTGATTTACATATTATTAACCAATAAACTATTGGGTTATTCACAGTAATATATCGCGCAAATTCGGGCAATATTGACATTTGGCAGCTATATTTGGCGCTTGTTAGGCAGATGGATAGTAAAAAGATAGAAACTTCGGTAATAATAATAGGTGCAGGGCCTGCAGGTGCGGGTACTTCTATGTACCTCACCAAAGCAGGCATACCGCATGTAATCATAGAAAAAGAACTTTTTCCGCGCGATAAAGTATGCGGCGATGCATGCAGCGGCAAAACAGCATTGGTACTACGCAGGGCTAATCCTGATTGGCTACAGGAAATATTCAAAGAGGAGAACAAGTTTACCCCCAGCCACGGTATCATATTTGTAGCGCCCAATGGCAAACCGCTGAACATCCCTTTCAACCCTAACAGGCAACCGGGCGAACAGGCACCGGGCTTTACCACACCGAGAATGGTATTCGACAATTTCCTGTTTGAAAAACTACCATCACCACACACAACTATTTTCCAGGAGTCAACTATACAATCGGTAACACGTGAGGACGGGATAGTGACTGTGAGCTTTGTGCAGCACGGACAAAGCTATATCGTGACCGCACCGCTGATTGTAGGCGCTGATGGTGACAAAAGCGCCATTCGCAAACAGTTCCTGGGACAACATACTACCGAGAAGACTTCAGCAGTAGGGCTAAGGGCATACTACGAGGGGGTAACCGGNNCAGGGAAAAGAAAATTAACCTGCGCGAGAAGATGCTGGACGCCATTAAGAACAACCCCAATATCAGCCCGAGGTTTAAAGATGCAAAACTGCATGGTAAAATATTAGGCTGGGGCCTGCCGATGGGTACCGAGCAGTTGCCTGTATCGGGTGACAACTTTATACTTACAGGAGATGCTGCCAGCCTGGTAGACCCATTCAGCGGAGAGGGTATCGGCAATGCATTATACAGCGGCATGCTGGCGGCAGCGGCTATTGAAAACTGTATAAAAGATAACCGCTACGATGCAGCTTTCCTGAAAGAAGCATATGACGATGTATTGTACAAGCGTATTGGCGATGAGCTGCGCATCAGCACCACTATGCAGAAGCTGTGCCGTTTCCCATGGCTGTTCAACTTTGTGGTGAACAAGGCGCATAAAAGCAAGTCGCTGAGCAACACTATCAGTTGTATGTTTACAGATATGGACCTGCGCGACCAGCTAAGGAAACCATCTTTCTATTTCAAAATATTGTTCAACAGGTAAGCCTACCTGCGGCGGAAAACAATTTTACGCTTATAGGCCTTGTGCCCTACGGTAACGTGCATGAAGTACATGCCCGTAGCCAATAACGGTGGCGTAATCATCGTTTTGTTATAGCCATCCTGCGCAATTGCCGAAGTGCGGTACACTTCCCTGCCCGCTATATCCAGCATTACCAGTTGCAGTTCAGTACCACCTGTAGCCGACCATTCAATAAATACATAGTTATCATCCGCAGGGTTGGGGCTTATACCTATGAGTTCATTTGCCGGCGGAATCTTCACATCATCGTAAATAAGTATATCATCTACACCAATTCCTTCTTTGTTAGAACCGGGGTCAGTAAGAAGTCCGAAGCGCAACTGGCGGATAGTAACTGTATCAGGCAGAGGTATATTCACATCAAACCACTCCGTCTTATCTTCCAATGTCCATATACGGTAGTTGCTGTCGTTATACCAATTGGTGCCATCACCATAATCGCCCATGCGCACCCAGTTCTCTCCATCTGTTGTATAGTCTACAAAGGCAGCATCGCATAGTATTTCGCCGCAGTTTTCAATATCCAGTGCCAGTTTAAAACTGAAATGTGGTTTTGTCAGCATAGATAAATCCAGGCAGGGAGAATAGAGATAAGACAATTCATCGTCATTGTAATTACCTGTAAGGTTAGTTACCCATGCCTTTTGCCCGCTGGCGGCAGCACGTATTTTCGGTGCAGCGGGTGTTCCATACGCCCAAGAGCTCTTTATACCATCAGTATACCAATAACCGTCGTTAGTTTCAAAGTCCTCAGTATATGGGAATGTTGCGATGAGCGGCTGGTTGCGTATGCTGTAATTCAGTACGCTGTCGTTTTTATTATAACTATCTCCATTTGCCGTCAGCCAAACATCCAGTATATGATTACCGGGTTTTGAAAGGTCTAACTGGTTGGAGAATGTATAATCAATGGTTTCTTTTCCTTCAATCGTAGCTATCGTTTCCGTTACAATAGCACCATCATCCAGTGTATAATTAATCTGTACATTATTCTGAGCCTGGTTAACACCATTGCGCACCTTCACTTTCAATGGCAATGTCCCTGCGATACCGCAATTAAACGGCTCAGGCGATTCTATGGACAGTAATTGCAGGTCATTCTGCACCGTATACAGGCGCACATTATCAATAGTCACCCCATTGCCCTCATCCCGCGCCGCTATGAGCGAAGTATCGNNTATGCTGCCTGAATTGGTCACACGCCTTACCTCCTGCTGTCCAAGTTTGTATCCATATGCCACCTGGTAGGGTTTTGTATCCGTACCACGAATCATTACTTCGTTGCCGGGTTTGGTTTTAGGTACGCCATGTACCAGGTAATCGAACTCAAGGCGAACTTCATCATTAGACGCATCATAACCTGACAGGTTTAATGTACCTGTAAGTGTATTAAAATTACCCGGGCAGCTTTTGTATGCATCCATACTGATAGAGCGTTGTCCTGTGATAAGTGTGCTGTATAACACAAAACTTCTGATCCGGCCGGTATCAGTTGATTTCTCAAAATCCCATCTCCTGCCGTCACCTATGCCAAAAGTATCTCTGATGCTGTTCAGGAACCCTATAGTTTCGAAACCATCATTATAATCCAGCGTAACAGGCGCATTGGGCAATTGTGATGCATTGTGTACAATGCTATCGTTAGCCGAAACCGGGTCAGTTTGTGCCTGGTTAAAAACTGCAACCCGAATGTTGTAGTCGCCGATGGCAGAAAAATCCAATCCCAATACACTTATCGCTCTTGTGCTATTAGCAGCCAAAGGGTCGATGAAGGACTGTGTTTGCCATGCAGNNCACGCCTGGCTGTTGCTCAGTTGTGTACCGGTCAGCATTCTTCCTGATAAAGGCGCGTTTACTGCCTGTAACATCAGGTCACCGTCAGATATGCTGCCGTTGCAATCACCGTCTGTAGGCCTGCGCTTAACTGCAATTGCCCTGTAACCGCTCATACCGTCTATTATCGGGCGAACAGAAACGTAATAGGTGCTGTCCAACGACAGGCCTGAGAATGTATAGCCGGTAACTGTAACGGTATCAATCACAGCTATTACCGGCCCCAGTTTGCGCATCACTTCATATGCAGTGGCATTGGGTATTGCCCCCCACTCTACCTGCATATAGCCGGGACATTGCGTACTGCTTAACTGCACTTCAGGTTGTGAATTAATAATGAACAAACCTGAAACTGACAGCTCCGTCGTACCATTTTTAGACAACCGTAACCTGCACCTGCCGGAGTTAATAGATGGTACACTCCATTTATAATGTAACCTTTCGGCTGGTATGTTGTTGTCAATCATACTCCACGACCCGCCGTCATCTTCAGTATACTCAAGGGTATATGTATTGCCCGTAGCCTGCGCGTCCCAATAAACGTACAATGTATCCTCTGCCTTGACCTGTGCGCCTGCATTAGGGTATTTCAAAGCGACGCCCGCCGGAATAAAGTCGCATGCCAGTACATATTGCTGGCTGAGAGACGGCACATTAAACCCATTTATAGAAACAGAATACCCTCCGGGCTGTGGATTGTAAATCGTCACCTGCTCGCAGTTATTCAGCCTGTCTTCTTGTTCCGTAGCCGGGTTCAGAATATTGGCCGGTGTATTATCAGGTACTAATGGCTTATGTTGTGACCCGCCAGGTTCCGCCACTACCAGGTCTATATCATTCACCAGTTGTTTGGCAGACATGGCAGCCGCAGGCGCATCGTGCCAGTAGAGTAATACTTTCAGTTGCGCTGTATTTGGCGGAACGATGATATTATGTGTAGCCTGCGTGCCATTGGACACAAAATTAGTTATGTACCTCGTACTGTCCAGCATACGCAGTGAGCGTTCCACATTCAGGGAACCAAATCCATTGCCAAAATCAGGGCCGGGAATACCGATATCCGTACTGCCGTTTATCAGCAGTGCTTTCAATACATCCGACCTTGGCGAAGTCGTTCCGTTCAACTGGTTCATGCGTTCAGCCAATAAGCCCGCGGCACCCGCCACCGCCGGGCNNAAAAGCCATACTGGTGCCACTTGCCACCAGGTATTCGTCAGTACGTGTGGTGGAATTTACATCCATACCTACGGCCGTTATCTCCGGCTTCAGCCTGCCATCTTTCACAGGCCCGCGCGATGAATTAACCCAGTTATTATACTCTTTATCGGTAGCACCTACTACAATAACATTTTTTGCAGCCTGGTAGCCGCCTGCAATGGTTGCATATCCTTTAGGGTATGGAGGACAATCGAAATGCCCGTCGTTAGCCGCAGAAAACACCTGGAACACGGCAGGGTAATCTGTACAGAGTTTATCCAACCCGGCAGCCAGGCCATCATATGTTCCTGCATAACTACAACTGCCCAATGATGAAGAATAGGAATTATTGGTAACAGTCATGTTATACAACTCAGAGAACTCAGGTGTAGATTGCAGCACATCGCTGAAAAAGTGGTTGGTGAGCCTGGCGCCTGTAGCCATGCCCTCCCCTTTAGGGTCTGCAATGCCTGCCCCCCCGGTAATGCCATTGATATGTACGCCATGATTGGTATAACCCCTGGCATTAAAGTTGAGGATACGGTCCCTTAAATCAACATGCGAAACCCCTGAAGTATTATCACCCACACCAATGGTCACACCCTTACCTGTAAGATTATATCCACCCGATGCAATAGGCGCTGATGCTATCTTGCCCCTGTACATACCCTTGGTGTCCAGGTTCAGCGGCTGGTCGGGCCTATATACATCTACATAACTGACACCATACCAATTAACGAGCGTATTCAGTTGTTCTTTAGCTACAGCTATATTACAGTAGCCCATTGATGTTATGCGATTACTGATGATGCTTGCACCCAGCGATTTTAAGAATTCAAGCGTCTCATCTTCATCCATAGCATCTGCTAAAGATACATTCAACTCCAACACCTCACCTTTCTCTTGCGCTACAGCCTCACCCATTTTCCAGTCAGGGTTTACATCAGTCATAAATATTATGCCGGCATTCTGCAATACAAGAGCATCCACCTGCCTGTTTATAATTGTCACAAACGCATTTTCGGGGATATATTGAAGTACGTCTACTCCTGTGGTTTTCAACAATTGACGCTGCTCTGCTGATGGCAGTTTAGCAAACTGTACCAATACCTGTACGGGGTATTTATGCTGCTGCACCGCCCAGGTGTTTACATTGTTATATGTAGTTACGTTACCACCTTTCAGTTGAAGAGGCTTATGCACTATTGCCTGTCCATATGTTACATTACATGCCAGCAACAGTAGTATTAAGGCAATATAAATCGCGAACTGTTTACCCATATCATCATATTTCCCGGCAAAATCCCGGGTCGTCTTAATTACAGACAATTTACCAATAAAAAAGGAAATATGATCGGGCGGCTATGCCTGCGGAGTATTGACAATCATTTTGAAGCCTATACCGTAAGCATTCAGTATTTCTATTGATGGGTCATCTTTCAGCCGTTTTCTTATTTTGCTAACATACACATCCATGCTCTTGGCCGAAAAATAATCGTCATTACCCCATACTTTTCTCAGTATCACTTCCCTGTTCACCAACGTATTCATATGCGATGCCAGCATGTATATCAACTCACATTCCTTTGCACTCAGCTTTTCGGTTTTACCGTCAATCTCCAGCGACATGGTGGTATAGTCAAACAGGTATTTGCCAATATTAAACACCCCGATTTTGCCATGGGTGCCGGGAGTATTTTGTTGCGACCGGCGCAGTATGGCATTGATACGCATATACAGTTCCTGTGTATTGAACGGCTTGGTGATATAATCATCGCAGCCGTGTTCAAAACCTTTTATGCGGTCATTATGAATACTCTTGGCTGTGAGAAATATGAATGGTACATCCGGGTCAAGCTTCCTTATTTCTTTCGACAACTCAAAACCGTCTTTCAATGGCAGCATAACATCGAGGATACAGATGTTGAATTGCCCGGGGCTGAATTTACGAATACCCTCTTCCCCATTCCGGCACCACACGGTTTCGAATCCCTTATGTTCCATGTTTTCTTTCAACAGCATGCCCAGATTGGTGTCGTCTTCAACAAATAGTATCCTGTTCATGATGCTTTTTTATTTTTCGGCAGGTATATCGTGAAAGTCGTGCCTTTATCCTGCTTGCTTTTCACTTCAATCTGTCCTTTATGATTATCAATGATATGCTTCACATAACTCAATCCAAGTCCGAAGCCTTTTACATCATGCCTATCGCCTTTTGCAAAGCGGTAAAAACGGTCGAAAATATGCTTCTGCACTTGTGATGAAATACCTATGCCCTTATCCTCCACCTCTATTACAAATTGCAGTGCTTCTTCATAGGTAGTGATTGTTATGTCCGGCCTGCCCTTGCTGTATTTTATCGCATTGTCTATCATATTCATCATCATGTTCTGCATCTCTCTTTCATCAGCATACAATACCGGATTAGCAGCGCCCAGGTTCAACCTGACAGTACCATCCAGGTTATTCAACTGCATTTTAAAACAACCAACAACCTTGTGTATGATGTTGTGCATATTTACCTGTGCATATTCGGCACTTAAACCGTTGTGCCTGAGTGTAGCCAGTTGCAATATCTGTTCTACGTTCTTTTCCAGGTGCAGGTTCTCTTCCTGTATGATATTATAGTAGAACTCAGGGTTCTTGCCTGTGTCCCGCCAGTTCTCAATAGCCAGGTTGATATTGGTTATCGGCGTGCGGAACTCATGCGTTATGTTATTGATGAAGATGTTTTTCATTTCCGATAATTTCTTCTGGTTGATNNAATAGTGCGTACAAAGTATATGAACGCTATTACCAGCAACAGAACGATGATAGCGGATGATATCATCATCACAGATAAAGACTTGATGATACGCGTGAATGGTTGGGGCACACCTACCGCCAATATATAGGGTTCTGTCACATCATTATCGAAAAATGGCACTTCTATGACATCTTGATAGGCGATGGGCAAGACATTACTGTCCGTCAACACCAGGTATTCATTACTTCCGCCTTTCCTTATGCCGGCAGCATAGTTGGTATCCAACCCATTTTTCAGTAGTACTGTTTTTATTTCTTCGCCTAAATATTCAGGGTCAATGACCGTATCTATGTTCATTGTATTATCAAATGCCTGCGCCATATTATCAGCCGACAGTCTTTGGAATGCATATTGCGAAGGGTCTTTCACTCCCTCAATCGCAAAGTTGAACGCTACATCAAGGGAGGCGGCGAAACGTGTCAGTTCAATAGACGGGTAGTTGCTGTATGTGGTATCACCATTGTAAGAAAAATAGTTGTACAGGTTGACCGTATCNNAGGCGACAGGTATTTGCCATTGCTGTCCAGCTTTTGCCGCACCAGGTACACTCCCTCTCCCTTGTTTACATAGGCCTTGGCATAGAGTGTAAAACAGTAAGAGTTCTTCTCCATGTTATCAGCCAGCTTTTCCAGGTCGCCTGCCAGGTTGCGGTTGATGGCATTCTTCTCCACCTGTATGGTTTTGTTGATCCAATACAGTTGTACGCCTATAAGTCCCGCTATCACCACCCCTACCAGCAGGTACAGGTAGTTGCTTTTCACGCTTCTGAATACCATTTATCAAAGATAAAACTTATACATATAGACATACAGGCAGGTCAAAATGGTTGCCGGGATTTAAGGATGTTTAAGTTTTGGGCAATGAAAAAGCGCCCTGCATATGCAGAGCGCTTTTCTATTCAATTCGAAATGAGATTACTGATTATTTATCGTCTTCAGCTTTCTTCATTTTTTCTTTCAGCTCAGCCAGAGCGCCCAGGTCGCCAAGTGTAGCTTTCTCTACCTTGCTCTGAACGTTCTTTACTGCTTTCTTGGTATTCTCATCATCAGCGGCAGCTTCTTTGCGTGCAGCGTCTTTTTCATCCGCTTTGGCTTTTTCCCATATGCGGCTGTGAGATACCATGATACGCNNAGAGTTTCGTCTACCTCTACATTGCTGCCATCTTCTTTGCGCAGGTGGCGTGCGGGAGCGAAAGCTTCCAGGCCATATTGCAGCTGAACGATAGCGCCTTTGTCATCACGCTTAGTCACTTGTCCTTCGTGTGTGCTGCCGATTGGGAACACAGTCTCAAAGGTATTCCATGGATCTTCTTCCATTTGCTTGTGGCCCAGCGCCAGTTTGCGTGCATCTTTATCTATGCTCAGGATAACTACATCTATCTCTTCGCCCACTTTAGTGAACTCGTTAGGATGGTTGTAGCGTTTGATCCAGCTCAGGTCGCTGATGTGAATCATACCACCGATACCTGTCTGCAGCTCAACAAATACACCGTAAGGAGTGATGTTCTTAACAACACCTTTGTGTTTGCTGTCTACAGGGAATTTATTTTCGATAGTATCCCATGGATCTTCAGTCAGTTGCTTGATAGACAGGCTCATTTTGCGCTCGTCTTTGTCCAGCGTAACTACTACTGCCTCATACTCATCGCCCATGTTGAAGAACTCTTTGGCGTTGATTGGCTGAGAAGACCATGTGATTTCTGATACGTGTACCAGTCCTTCTACGCCCGGCATAATTTCCAGGAACGCACCGTAATCTTCTATGTTTACTACTTTACCTTTTACTTTAGCACCTTCGTTGATGTCATCGCTCAGGCTCTCCCAAGGATGNNAACTACCGAAGTCAGTAACATTCTTAACCGTACCTTCCAGTACCTGGCCTTTCTCCAGTTTACCGATGATTTCGCTACGCTGCTGCTCGATATCGCTTTCGATAAGCGCTTTGTGAGACACCACCGCGTTGCGGATAGCTTCGTTAATTTTTACCACTTTGAAGTCCATGGTCTTACCCACGTACTGATCGTAGTCTGTAACAGGCTTCACGTCTATTTGTGAACCGGGCAGGAATGTTTCCAGACCGTAAACGTCCACTATCAGGCCGCCT
>DINJ01000165.1:16023-20599 GCA_002423665.1 Bacteroidetes bacterium UBA5543
GTCGAAATCGTCGTGAGCGCCGGCATGCTGTTCTGCCATGCCTGCAGTTTGGTTAACAATTTGGTTTTCTTCCACTTTAATAAATTTTTTTGGACGGCAAAGGTACGCCTAATATTCAAAAGTAAAAAATCAAAATCTGAATGATACTCAACTGATTATCAACGAAATATAAATAATCAGCCTATATCTGGCGAGGATTGCGGCTATTGTCATCCAAATAATACCTTTGTGCCAACAAAAGAGGATGTCCGCTTGCGCCCATATATATNNAAAGACCCGCTGTCGCTGGGTATGATTGGCATCTGCGAGGTGATACCGGCCATTGGCTTTTCGTTCTTCACCGGGCATATAGCCGACCAGAACGAGAAACGTAATATGCTGCTGTGGTGCATCGTAGGCTTTATGGCTACATCGCTCATGTACCTTGGGCTTTCCGTACAGTCCTTTCAACAATATGCAGGCATAAGCACAACTGTATGGCTGATGTACGCCACGGTCTTCCTGGGCGGGGCGGCAAGGGCATTCGCCAGTCCTGCCAACTTCTCGCTGATGGGGTTGCTGGTACCCCGCAAGCACTATGCCAATGCAGCTACATGGAGCAGTACGGCATGGCAACTGGGTGCTGTATTAGGCCCGTTGCTGGGCGGTGTGGTCATGGCAGCATCTGATTATACGATTAGCTACCTGAGCGTATTCGCAATACACCTGGTATCACTGATTGCTTTACTGAAAATTAGCCGCAAACCACTGACCAGCAAACCCACCGACCCGATGCTAAAGAGCCTGAAAGAGGGGTTGAAATTCGTCTTCAGCACACAGGTGATATTTGCCGCATTGGCGCTGGATATGTTCGCCGTACTCTTTGGCGGCGCTGTAGCACTACTACCTGTGTATGCCACCGATATACTGCAGGTGGGCGAGGTGGGCTTTGGCTGGCTGCGTGCTGCACCGGGCATAGGCGCCATCATCACGCTCTTTACCTTGAGCATGATNNAACCAATGCCGGCAAAAAGTTGCTGCTGAGCCTGGCGGGCTTTGGCATCTCTATTATCATATTCGGCATATCCACCAATTTCTGGCTATCATTCGCTATGCTGCTGCTGAGCGGTGCGCTGGATGGGGTGAGTGTAGTGATACGCTGGACTATTCTGCAACTGTACACTCCTGATAATATGCGCGGCCGTGTGGCTGCGGTCAATACTATGTTCATATCGTCGAGCAACGAACTGGGTGCCGCCGAAAGCGGTTTTACAGCCCGACTGATGGGCACGGTGACAGCTGTTGTTTTTGGCGGGTTTATGACACTGGGCGTGGTAGGCATCACCTGGTGGAAAGCACCGAAGCTGAGGAAGTTGGAATTACAAGAGTAGTCAGGGTTAGTAATTTGTAGTTAGCGGGGGTCTGTAAGGTTTATTTGAGGTTACAGGTGAAAATATTATCTAAATTCGTAAAACCTATTTTTTTCTGGCTACGATTATTGATATTTATGAAAACACATAGACTTTGGCTATTTATTCTATTCACTTTGCTGATTTCATGCGGGCAAGGCTTTATACAGAAAAACAAACCTAAACCGGAAAATAAACTTGAGAAGTATTTTGAAAAATATGTAGTGAGAACGCAACCTATTTTGCAGATTGACAGCGATAATCATGAGAAAAGTACAACAAGCTACTTCATTGGGTATGATAGTTTAAATCGAACAGTCAATCACCGCAATAGTCAATTTTATGAATACGATTCATTGGGCAGAATAAGTAAAGAATACCTCTGTGTAATTTCAAGAGACCCAACTTGCATCAAACCGCATATTTTTTTCTACGAGTATGATGACGGCAACCTGGCAAGGATTAAACATTTAAACAATTTCATGAATGACAGCATACCTTCAGTAAAGGAAACCTTCGAATATGACAGTAAAAACAGGCTCATACAACATATAAAATATCTCACCGATACGCTTACGTATACTTATTTAGGCGATGGCACTTGCAAACATTCAGAGCTTGAAACTTATTGGGTAAACGATATGAACGGTAACAGTGTAAGGGTTGTGAAGAAGACCATATATGACTACGACAGTTTTGGCCGAAAAACATCTCAGACATGGAGTAGCTCACCCGATGGGCTATCAGGAAAAAAATACTTTTTTTATGACTCAAACAATAGATTAGTTATGGAAAAGGATACATCTCTTGACAATTATAATCGTGAACCTTATAGTTGCTGTATCCTCCATTGGACAAATTATAAATACGACAGTAACAATCGTCTTGTAGAAGAGGAATATAGTACAGGGTCTTATGATAACCCCAATCCGAAATTTCAGAGAAGTACTAAATATCAATACTAAAAATATTAAATCCACTCTTTGTAATTTGCCAACTCTCAAAAAACACATTGTGTACCCATCTCTCTACTTACTAAGGTAAGTAGTCACATGGGACAAAACAGTTTGCATACTCTTCATCATACGCAGTTGCTTAATTGATGCTAATAACAGACATTATGAGTGAGGTAATCTAACCCAAACGTATTACTCCATTGCGTGTTGAGATTGCTTCGCTGCGCTCACAATGACACGAGGGAAGGTGGTTTAGGTACAAGTTAAAAAACATGAAGGTCAAATCGTGAGATTGCTTCGCTGCACTCGCAATGACCAGGGAAGGTTGGTGGCATTGTCACCAACCGACAACACATTCCCAAACTAAATAACCACAGATTCAATATTGTTAACCTAAAATATCTATTTTGTAATAAATTATTATTTTCCATGGCTCGTTTATTGCTGCTTATCATTAGTTGCCTGGCATTGAATACCGGCTTGCTTGCTAAGAAGAGCGGACAAGAGCGCCTTGACTCCCTGTTGGCCGAAGTACCCGGGGCGCAAGAAGACACCAATAAAGTCAAACTATATAATCGTATCGCCTGGCAGTGCAGTCAGACCCTACCAGACGAGGGCATCAAATATGGTGAACTGGGCTTAGCGCTTGCAAAGCGATTGAATTGGCAAAAGGGGCAGGCAATGAATTTAGCCGCAATTGGGAGTAATTATAGTACCAAATCCGACTACCATAAGGCACTTGAATACTATGCTGCCGGCTTGAAAATAAATGAAGCGCTAAACAACAAAAACAATATAGCAGGGTCAATGGGCAATATGGCAATTGTTTATGAAGCTCTGGGGAACAATGCCCTGTCTTTGGAATATGCCCTGAAAGAGCTGAGCATTTACGAAGAAACAGGCAATAAACGCGAATTGGCACGCAGTCTTACCAACATTGGCGCATTTTATAGTACGCTACATAAATATTCAAAAGCCTTGGAATACCTGGAAAAGGCTTTAAAAATGCGGGAAGAATCCGGGGATAAGGACGGTGTAGCCAGGACGTTAAATAATATAGGCGTTGTGTACAAAGAGCAGGGTAATTACGAAGCAGCATTCACCTCGTTCAACAGAGCATTGAAGATATATGAAGCCCTGAATAACAAATACGGAATAATGTCNNGTATATGCCAAGCTGGGTAAATACACTGAAGCTGAATCATACTTAATGAAAGCTATGAATAAAGCCGAGGAAATAGGTGACAGGCGTAGTATTGCTATTGCGGTTGCCAGTATAGGCCAATTATATCTTGAAATGGCAAAGGGAAAGGGCAATAGCGATGTTAGTGGCTATGCCACTAATATGACACCAGGCCATTTGCAAAATGCAATTTTATACCTGACTAAGGCTATAGAGATGTATAAGTTTATTGGCGCAATTGGTTCGATACAGGGGAACTACGAATACCTCGCTGAAGCCTATCAACTATCAGGCAACTACAAGGCTGCATTTGACGCGCAGGCGCAATATATTGTGTACAAAGACTCAGTCTTCAATAAAGAAAGCACAGAGAAAATAACCAGGCTGGAAGTGGAGGGAGAATACCGGAGAAAACAGCTGGCTGATAGCCTGAAAAATATCGAGGCGAAAAAGCTGAGCGCTTTAAAACTACAGAAACAAAAGACCTACACTTATATGGGGGCTGCCGCAGTGTTGCTGTTGCTGGGTTTCTCATTTTTCATAGTTAAGGAACGCGGTAAATCTGAAAAGTCAAGGATGCAGGCAGAAGGATTGTTGCTGAACATATTGCCTGCCGAAATTGCTGATGAACTGAAAGACCGTGGAGCTACCACTGCCAAACATTTTGACGAGGTAACGGTGTTGTTTACTGACTTTGTCAACTTCACACTTGCGGGAGAACGTATGGGTACAGAAAAACTGGTAGAAGAACTGCACACCTGTTTCAAAGCATTCGATGAAATCATCGGCAAGTATAATATCGAGAAAATTAAAACCATTGGTGACGCCTACCTGGCAGTAAGCGGCCTGCCGGTGGCTAACAACAAACATGCTGACAATGTGATAAATGCCGCTATAGAAATAAGGGCATTTATGCAAAACAGGAGGCAGCAATTGGGCGAGCATACTTTTGAAGTACGTATAGGCATACACAGCGGCCCGGTAGTGGCGGGTATAGTAGGTGTTAAAAAATTCGCCTACGATATATGGGGCGATACGGTGAACACCGC
>DINJ01000019.1 GCA_002423665.1 Bacteroidetes bacterium UBA5543
AGTATTAACGCTGCCCTGTAACGCAGTTTGTAATACAAGGTGGCAATAGGCGATCTGTCTCCAGAAATGTCAACGGCTGCGTTGTATCTGATATTAATTCCCAGTTGCTTTATTAATTCCAAATCGCGTTGTACAAACGCTGTACTATTGAACTGGGTAATGATAGTGACATCATAACCGTTTTCACATAGCACTTTAGCCTCCTTCCAAACGCGGGGGTTGGTACTCAGGTGCCTGTCGGTAACAATGCAAATATCAGGCACGAAGCGTTACTTTAGAATTACTCGAAATAAACGCCTCAATAGCTTTTATATTACTAAGATACGTATGCTTTCGGGCGTACTCTATACGGGCAGTTTGTTTTTCAGCACTATTATAGTGCGAAAGGTTGCTTACAACTTTTTTAAATAAGCCCGGCAGGTTGCTATTATTTCTCTCAACCGGCATTTCAATCAAGCCCGAACGGGAATATGTAGTAATATTATTGGATATTATCGCTTTACCCGTTGCCAGATATTCCAATACTTTATGATAGTTAGTTCCCTTACTCTGGTCTTTTTCGATATCATAGCATATCAGAAAACAATCCATTTTTTTCAGACAGGTTGATAATTTGTGTACATCAACGGCACCATTAATCCGTACATTATCCATTGCTGATAACTGCCGCCTGACCGTATCTGCATCTGTAGCCAAATTTGATGCAAGGTTTCCATCTCTCGCCTCAAAAGAACCCCAAAAATTGAATACAATGTGCCTGTTAGCCGAGATGATGTTTAATATGCAAGTCCAATCAATGTCAGGTCTTAAAAAATTACCTGACATCCCAACCTGCAACGGATTATTAATTCCTGTACTTATTTCATGGCTGATAAAATGGTCCGCTACTCCATGATTAACAAACATCTTGGGGACATCCGATTTGTATGCATCCAATATTTCCTGCGTGACAGATAATATTACATCGCCACGTTTTTCCTGTTTGGGAGCAACCGGGTTATCAACAGGCATAAATATTTTGTAGCTGTAGTCAGGGAATGCTGCCAGGCTAATTGTGTCAGAAACATCAAATGACCAAACTATATCAACTGGGCCACCGATTTCCCGATATAATTTACTTATGTGGTATTTCAGCAAAAATCGGTGTACTGCAGGCAATTTATGTTTCAGTATATAGGGATGGATGAATCTATGTTTTATTACACTGAGGTTATCATTACCTGTTGGTTCAACCTTTATTTCACCAGGTTTTAGTTCGCCTGTTTTATCGGGACTGTTCATAAAATAAACAGTATTGCCCAAACGCGCAAGTTCGGAAGCATAGTGATGTTTAGAAATAAACATTTTGCCCCAATCCTGCTGAGAAATAATAATAATAGTCTTATTCCTGAAAAACTCCGGCATCAGTTATAATATTCGCGGACGCACTCCGCCACATATTTTATACTCTCTTCGCTTAACTCAGGATACATCGGTAAAGAGAGGATTTCCTGCTGCAATTTGGTGGCAACAGGGAATATTGAACTATCAACACCCAAATATTTGTACGCGGGAAGATTTGGCAGGGCTGTAGGATAATGTATTGCTGTTTCAATACCCCTGTTCTTTAAATGAGCCTGCAGTTCATCTCTGTGCTGTGCCCTAATCATATACAGATGGAAAGTATGTACTGTACCGGGCCGTACAACAGGTAAAATTATTTCGTTGATGCCAGCCATATATTGATTATATAACGCGGCATTCCTTATTCTTGCTTGCGTCCAGTTGAGTATATGAGGCAACTTGGCCAACAGTATTGCAGCCTGCAACCCATCCATGCGGCTGTTTATACCTTCTATTTCATGATGATGTTTTTTCAAAGCACCGTGATTGGCATACATCCGGCATTTTTCTGCCAGCTCATCGTTATCTGTAATAATACAACCGGCATCGCCATAAGCACCTAAGTTTTTACCCGGATAAAAACTGAAGCTACCTGCAACTCCTATAGTACCGGCACGCTTTTGTTCGAATTCAGAAAAGTGTGATTGTGCGCAATCCTCTATCAAGTGTATGTTCTTCTCTTTACATATTCTGACAATGCCTTCCATATCTGCCATCTGTCCATGCAGATGAACGACAATTACAGCTTTTGTTGCAGGTGTAATTGCCCGGGCCACCATCTCCGCACTCATACTCATATAAGTTGTATCGGGATCAGTAAACACAGGTTTGGCCCCTGTTTGTGAAATTGTTTCAGAACTGGAAATCCAACTATTAGCTGCAGTTATTACCTCGTCTCCATACCCTACACCTAACATCTTCATTATTATATACAGCGAATCAGTGCCGTTGGCACAGCTGATAACATGTTTTACACCGTATAACTCGGCGAATGCCTTTTCGAAGGACTTAACATACTCTCCGCCAATAAATGCCGTCTTTGCAACTACATCAGCAATAGCCGTATCTATGCTGCTTTTAATATTTTGGTATTGTGCTTTTAAATCTACAAATGGAACTTGCATGTAAATCTGTTTATCTAATTTTTCTTGCCGGATTACCTACGTATACACCTGATTCTGAAATATCTTTTGTCACTACGGCACCCGCACCAATAACTACGTTATCGCAAATAACGACAGGTAGAATAGTAGCATTGGAACCTATCGAAACATTATTGCCGATATTAGTAGACTTCCACAATTCTTTATCACCCCTTGCCGGTCCCCCGTTCTGAAACAAATCATTTATGAACACAACACCATGCCCGACAAAACAATCGTTACCAATGTTTACCAGCTCGCAAATGAATGAATGNNATTGAATCTTGGTATTATTTCCAATTGTTACGTCCTTTTGTATTTCTACAAAGGGGCCAACAAAACAATTATCGCCAATCTTACATCCGTATATATTAACAGGTTCAACGACTTTAACTTGCTGACCAAAATCTACATTAACTATTTTTGACTGATATAGTATCGGTGATTCCATGTTACTTGTTTACAGATGAATATATCTTGTCAATTATCTCAACGGTTTTCAACCCCTCAAAAGCGCTGGTGGAGATAGAGGCATTATTGCTTAACACATCAATCAGGTTTTCGTACACATGATCATGGTTAGACATGGAACCCTGATATGTACCGTAGCTGTTAGCTTTGTTCCCTTCCGGCAGGTTTTCTATTTTATAACCTTCGATATTTTGATATTCCATCTCGTTCAAGTATTGCCCGCCAATCTTTACTGTGCCTTTTTCTCCAAAAATTGTCAGAGAACCTTCCATATTCTTACCGTAACTATTAACGGTATAATTAACGGTGCCTATAGCACCATTATAAAACTCAAGTATAACAGCACCGGTATCCTC
The DNA here is from genome assembly GCA_002423665.1 of Bacteroidetes bacterium UBA5543. Taxonomy (GTDB): domain Bacteria; phylum Bacteroidota; class Bacteroidia; order Chitinophagales; family Chitinophagaceae; genus UBA5543. The sequence goes on from DINJ01000019.1 coordinate 3,353, forward strand.
AAACTCTATAACACCCTTATGGTCAAAATTGTCCATAAACGCCTTCGCAGATTTGACATCGCCAATCAACCAGTATAACAAATCAATAAAATGAGAAAATTGTGTGTATAATGTACCGCCATCGAGGTCTTTAGTACCCTTCCACGAGTTTTCGTAGTACTGAGGATTTCGGTTCCAGAAGCAACTTAATTGCACACTGTATATTTTACCCAGCTTTCCTTCTTCTATTGCGTTTTTAACAGCTGCAACCGGCGGGTTGAACCGGTTTTGCTTTATAGCAAACAGTCGCCTGTTATAGCGTTCCGCGGTTTTTATCATTTCACCACAGTCGTGTACATTAGTTGCCAAAGGTTTTTCGCACAACACATGAAATCCAGCTTTTAAGGCAGATATGGAATGTCTAGCATGAAGCCCATTTGGGGTACATATTGAAACTACATCCACGTCCTTTTCTTTTACGAGCAATTCGTCTATATCGTAATACGCCCTGGCGTTGTACTGTGACGCTAATGCATTCGCCTTGCTTTTGTCAGTGTCGCATACAGCTACCAGTTGCGCCTGGGTGTTGATATGTTCAGCATGCCTATTGGCAATCCGACCACAGCCAATCAACGCGAATCGTAATTCACTTTTTTTCATTTCAATTATTTAAAAGGAGTTTTTAACCGTAAACAATACTTTCAGATGGGAAGCTGATTAATACCCCCATCCCTTTCTTCTGAAATACAAACATACTGCCAGCAGCAACAGCCGACGCCCCTGCGGAAACGCCTGCCTTCAAATCTGACACAGAACCAGCCCCACCACAAGCAATTACAGGTACTGTAACCGAGGATGTCACTTTTTTTATCATGTCCAGGTCGTAACCGTCCCATGTTCCGTCCCGGTCTATGCTATTCACCATTATTTCACCAACGCCATAGGACTGCAGTTTAAATGACCATTCTACCGGGTCGTATCCTGCATTTTTACCGCCAGACATGGTATAAACTTTACTTTTCCCAAAAAGGTTTTTCTTATAATCAATACTTCCTACTACTGCCTGTGCCCCATAAATGTTCCCTATTTCTTCTATCAGGCCGGGATTATTTATTAACACTGAATTGAGTACTACTTTTTCAAAGCCACAATCAAACACTCTTCTAGCGTCATCAAGTGATTTGATTGCACCTCCGTAGGCCATCGGCATAAATGCTTCTCCTGCAATCTCTTCTATTCTTTTATAGTCAATACTGCGGCCATCAGACGAAGCATTATAATCCAATAGTATAAGTTCGTCCGTTTCCTTTTCATTAAAAATTTTCACGGCATTAATTGGATCACCAACGTACTTCGGGTTTTTAAAATTTATTGTTTTATACAACCCACCATTTTTCAACAGTAATACCGGGATTGTTCTTATTCGTCTCATTTTTTACACGCTGAGTTTGCTAAAATTCTCCAACACCTTCATGCCAAACTTATGACTTTTCTCCGGGTGGAACTGAGCCCCGAATATATTACCCTTCTTAAATGCACATGCAAAATCATATCCATACAAAGATGTAGCTGTAACTTCTGCCTGCTCTTCAAACAAAAAATGATACGAATGCACGAAATAAAACCTGGGGTCTGCCGGTAAATTCTGCCACAATTCGCAGTCATTTGCCAGAGTAATATCGGACCATCCCATATGAGGTATTGGCAGCTTATTCAGTTTATTGGCGTCGAATCTTACAGTCACCGCATCTACCCAACCCAACCCATCAATATCGCCCTCTTCACTATGTTTTGTCATCAGTTGTGCACCAAGGCAAATGCCCAAAATTGGTTTACCCTTTTCTTTCACTTCCACGTTAATCAACTCACCTAAACNNCAAAAGGTTTGACATGCCTTTTTTGAAGTGACCGACACCCGGTAACAACAATTTGGAAGCATCGCGTATTTTTTGGGGGTCATTTGTAATTACCGCGTCTACACTAATCCGCCTGAACATATTCTGAATTGATGTCAGGTTACCTAATCCGTAATTTATTACTGCTATCATTTTTTTACAGGGAATAATTTCCTGTAAATATATTTTACAGGTTTCAGCAAGGGATAGCGTTTATCAACAGCCATTTCATAATCAAAGCTATAATGGCTGACAGGCGGCTTGTCCATTATCTGTTCAAACTCCTCCCTGCTAAAGCCCAGCTTTTTGAGCACAAATTCATAGTCTTCTTTAAAAACCTGTTCGTTGTAAATAGGCTTCTTCAACTCCTCCAGCGCTTCTTCTTTCGTTATTTGCCCGCTAAAAATAAGATCGCTGAGATGCGCCTTNNATTAAATTTACGTGGTAGAATATACCCCTGATAAAAACGAGTCCATACACTTTCATAATGTTTGCCGCCATAGTCCCTCCAGGCTAATTCGTCCTGGATAAGGTTTTTAACTTTCGCCTTATTGTAGTCAACATAATTAAGCACTGATACAGAAGTCACACCTTTAATCTTCTGGTAATACCGCTTCACCTTTGCATTCATAAAGGGAAAAGTCTTCAGCGGGACGGTACCATAAGCTTTGTGTATAGCTTGTATATTAACGTGATCCGTCTTTGGATGTATCCAACTTTTAGGCAATGTGCATTCTGTCTGAACATTTGTGCCGCTAAGTATATACTTAATATCTTTTTCTCCGGCCAACCTGTATAGAGTTGCAAATATGGCATGATCTGTTATAGCTTCAATATCAATAACAGAAGCTTTAAGATATGCAATTTGAAGGTCTCTGAATTCCTCCCAGTTAATGACGAAAGTATGTAGGTCTATGCCTAACTTTCGTACTATATTCTCGATATTCTTAACGGCAAGTTCACTATTCCATCCATTATCAAAATGAACAGCCAGGGGACGCAGTCCATGCCTTTTTGCCAGGTAAGCCACATACGTGCTGTCTANNCTACAATCATAAGGCTTATTGCGCCCCTCCTCTTTAATTTTATTTACTATACCGGTAAAAATATCGTCTCCCTCTTTGCCTGTACGTACATGTTCAGCATATGCTCTCTGAAATTCATAATAATAATTACATACCCCTTTCTCGTCAAATGTAATGTCGGGATCTGAAATGTTATCCATCACAGAAACCGCACATTGTCTGTATTCCTTTTCAATATTCATTATACGTATAATCCCTTTTTGCGACGAAAATTTTCGAACTTATTATTAGGTATATAGCCGTTGTACTCGTGTTTGTTTTTATACCGGATGAATTTTTCTTTGATAGAAGGGTTGTCAGAATAATCAGCAACTATCGTGGCCGGATTACCGGCAATAACACAATAGCCCTGTGGAAATGACGTGGTAACCACTGAACCGGCAGATACTGTAGTAAAATCACCCAATACAACACCGGGTAGTATAAGACTGCCCATGCCAATCCTACAATACTCTCCTATCCTTACTTCATTAGGTATATGCTTCCTGATATCCAGCATGAAATGATTGGAACTGATTATACCTACATTGGGTGCTACTTGTGTGTAATCGCCGATATATATCTTACCTACAGCCTGAATATAACATCCCGGAGATATGCCGGGTGCAGCATCTATACCAACATAGATATTTTTCGGGAACCTGACAGTTGAAGTAAAATGGACCGGCCAGTAACAATGCTTATTAAAACCCAGTACTTTCTGAAAAAACCAAAGCCTGAATGACACAGCGCTCTCGTTTCCCCTGGTGTAGTAAACAGACGGCAAAAATACTTTTGCTATTCCCCAAAAAACAGGGCCTTTAAAAATAAAGCGGTAAGTTGTACCCAACATCCTCCTTATTGACGTCAGAACACTCATTTTACCTTAACAATTATCACATCACACAAGTCATTGATATCCCTGGACATAAGGATATCATCAAGCGACAATTTAATATTAAACTCTTTTTCAATCGAATCAACAATGTAGAGATTAGTGATTGAATCCCAGCCTTCAACGTCATTTGCCGTGTATTGTGGCTCAAGACTGATGTTTTGGTTGTTCAAAACATTCCTGAAAATCACCTCTAAATTGCTCAATACAGCTTCTTTATTCATTAGTTTTTATTAATGTAATAGTACAAATCTATTTTTCCGGTTTCTTCAAAACCAAGATTTTGATAAAACCTGTATCCTTCTATAGTAGAATGCAAGACTACAGCTTCGTATCCTCTTTGCTGCAAATGGTTGGCCGTATAAGCCATCAATTCAGAAGCAATGCCTCTTTTCCTATATTCTTTGTTCACTGCTACCATGTATACGCCGGGCATGTCTCCTAAGAATACCATCAAAGTACCAACTAATTGAAGACCGGAGTACGCGCCAAACATCTTTAACAGCCCTTTTTCCCTTCCAATGGTAAAAATATTCTTATCCAGTAATTTGCCCGTGAAGAGTACAGTGGCAGCAACTATAAGCCATTCATCTATTTCTTCTGTAGATATTTCGCGTACACTTACCGTTTGGGTTGACGTATATTTGAAATTATCCAGATTGAGATACATATTTTTCCAAAAGGAAATCTTCCGAAAACCAGCGTCAGCAAGAAAATCATCCATCCCAACTACAGCATCTCCTATCAGCAATAGCGGGGGAAAAAGCTGACCTTTTACTAATTCAGGCAATTCCGCAATATCATTCGCCGTAACATCATTTTGACTTATAGCAAGGTGCGGCCATGCAGAAGAGGCACTTGTAAACGCCGTTATTTTCTCATTCTGTGTTTGGACAGAATCTGCAACACCAATATCACATAGATAGCGTAATAGCTCTATAAGATTTAATTCAATTTTGGAATTGTCTATGCCAACCATTAAAACAGGGCTTTCAGTTTAACCTTATCAATTTTATTACTGCTGTTTTGTGGCAGTACATCTACGTACACTACTTTTTGAGGCACCATATAATAGGGTAAAAACTCCCTTAACCTTGATAATAACCCTTCGTCTTTACCTCCCTCTACGATTAAGCCAATCTGTGTAATATTGTTCTGATCTTCGTATTTGATTACGACGGTAGAAAATTCGGGCATATGTTTCTTGACGAGCATGTCAACCTCGCCTAATTNNAATTCTATTCTGAAGCCTTGCACTTTCACCTGGTCGTCTTTTCGTCCACAGTAATAAATATCACCTTGTTCATCCAGGTAACAAATATCGCCTGTCTTGTAATATCTGTCACCATTTATCTCGACGAAAGATTCTGTGTTACGTTCCGTATTATTAACATACCCTGAAGTTAGCTGTGTTGAGCACAACAGAAGCTCGCCCTTCTCCCTCAACGGGACTTCAGATAAGTCTGTATTAACTATAAGCGTTGCTACATTCTTAAACGGTTGGCCAATAGCAACAATATCATTATGAGATTTAGAAATCTCTTCAACACCCGGAAGTAAATAACCTGTACACCATATAGTTGCTTCTGTCGGCCCGTATAGATTATAAACAGCAGCCCCGGGAATTACTTTCATCCATTCAAATGCCAACTTTTCATTAATAGCCTCGGCGGTCAGTATACAGCATTTAATGTATGGCAATGTAATCTCGTCAAAATAAGGTTTGAGGGATTTGATTATTGACGGTACAATCGTGGCTATGGTTACCTTAGGCTTCTTTAGTATCTTTATTACATTCAGGTATTTAATCCCTTTTGAAGACACAGGGTATACACAAGCTCCAGTGAGTAACGGCATTAAGTATGATGCCACTGAAACATCAAAAGTCAATTCAAACATTTGCAAGTACCCATCATGTTCGTCAGTAGGAATTCCAAGCGCATTATAAGAATCTATGAATGCTTCTATATTGGCATGTGTTATAGGAACACCTTTTGGCACACCGGTACTACCCGATGTAAATAATATATACGCAACATCCTGCAAATCGGGCAGATTGAATTGCAAAGCAGCAGTTGAACCTGTAATAGTATTATTAGTAATAATTGCGTTAACAGTGGTTCCAAGTTTCAATTCATGAAACTTATCTTCAGCATTATCTGTTGCCGTTAAAACGCAATCAATCTCCGCATCCTCAATGATTTTACTAATTCTTTCCGCAGGCATGAGCGGATTGACCGGAACATAGGCATACCCTAAAAACCAACAGGCTAGTATGGATGCGTAATCTTCTATTTTTTCAGAGGTAAGTAACGCCACCTTACCTGTATTGCTACCGCCCTTCTGCAATATTTGTTGCTGTATTGCTGTGGCGTGTAGCATCAACTCTTCATAAGTATAAAACGTATCGTTAATGCAAAATGCATTCCGTTTACCATGCATTTCACATATCTTAATTAACTGTTCAAGAAACATACTCTGTCCCTTATTTTTTTAGCTTGTAAAGTTGATACGCGACATTCATTCTGCCATGCTTTATATGATGCATAATCAGTCTGTCTACCCTATTCCTGCAAATTTTCAATGCTGCATTCTTCTCTTCTACTGATAGCGGGCAATCCTCGTGTAACAGATTTTCTATAAAATTATTGAATGTTAATACCGGGAGATGTACTTTCTTCTTCCTTTTACTTGATTCCTGCGAGCTGTCACCGCCTCTCCACCATACCAGACCGTCCTGTAGTATCAGTACAGGATAGTACATGGCCAATCGTTGCCACAAATCGCTATCCCCGTAATGCCTTACATTCTTAAAGCCGCCCAATTTGTCAAATGCATCTTTTTTTATAATGGATGATAGTGGTGCTTTATGAAAAAGGTGAGGATAATTTACACAACGGTTTGTGTTGAAATAATGCCTCCTGTATATTTCTACCGGTTTAAGCAGAAGCGGGAACTGTCTGTCATCATCCTGCGGAATTGACATCAGGCCCCATTGTGCATCAGGATATTGCTCCATGCTTTTTACCATTATTTCCAAACCGTATGGATATAACTTATCATCTGCGTCAAGATATTTTATGTATTTGCCTTGTGCATATGAAGCTGCAGCATTTCTATTTGGATAATCGCCCAGGTTAGTGCTGTTTTTATATACCCTGATGCGCTTATCATTTTGCGCATATTTTTTAGCTATCTCGTAAGTATTGTCCTGCGAAACATCATCGACAATAATTAATTCAAAGTTCTGCCAGGTAGAGTTCAATACACTTTCAATTGCCTCAGCTATGTATTTTTCACGGTTGTATGCCGTCATCAATACACTAATCATAGGTTGCTGAATAATATCCAAATCAGGCATTTTTATAATAATCCTTATACCAATCAACAAATAATTTCAAACCCGTACGAATGTCCACTTCAGGCGCAAATCCAACTGCCGCGGTCAAATCATCTATGTCAGCATATGTTTCAAACATGTCGCCGGGTTGCATGGGCTTATTTTCAATTATTGCCTTCTTGCCTATCAACTCTTCCAGTATTGACACAAATTCCAACAACTGCACCGGCTTGTGATGACCAATATTGTATAATTTGTATGGCGCAAAACTTTCAGATATATCAAGAATGGTCCCCTTTTTTGCTGGTGAGGCTACAGGAGGCTTTCCAATAAGTGCATCGATAGTTTTTACAATATCATCAACATATGTAAAATCGCGACTGAGATTACCATTATTAAACAACTGTATGGGTTGGTTATTGATAATTCGTTGGGTAAAAAGGTAATATGCCATATCCGGCCTACCCCAGGGGCCATAAACAGTAAAGAACCTTAACCCGGTAGCCGGAATATTATACAAAGCTGCGTAGCTATGCGCCATAGCTTCGTTTGCTTTTTTGGTAGCAGCATACAATGATATGGGATGGTCGGTATGATCGTCTGTACTGAAGGGAATCTTATTAGAGCCATATACAGAGCTAGATGATGCAAATATCAGGTGTTGAACCGGGAAGTTTCTACATGCCTCCAGTACATTCATAAAACCAATAACATTGCTGTCGATATATTGATAAGGGTTCTCGATGCTATACCTGACACCGGCCTGTGCTGCCAGGTTAACCACTACATCAATATTATTTTCCTTAAAGAGTTGGTCAAATTTTACTTTGTCACTTATGTCAACATTATAAAAACTAAAATTTTCATAGTGTTGCAACTGTTTTAAACGGTCACTCTTAAGTTTTACGTCGTAATAACTATTCAACGAGTCAACACCCAACACTTTGTAACCGTTTGCAGCGAGCAAAGAAGACAAGTGGTAGCCAATAAAGCCTGCAGCCCCGGTAACTAAAATTGTTTTCATTAAGAATATTTTTGACTTGCCCATATTGATAAAATGAGCATGTTAAACGCAATAGATTCGTTTTGTCTGATTACCTTTGTGGCTTCCTGGTATGGAAGAATGGAATAGAGCGCAGAGTTTTTGTCCTCCAGAAAGTCCCTATACATACGTTGTAATTTCTCCGACTCTTTCCAGTGACCCTTTCTTATTCCAAAACCCTGCTTCTGCCTGTTACGAATTTCGACAGGCCAATGTTTACCCATAGCCTCCCTTAACAAAATTTTGTCTGCATTTCCGTCCGTCTTAAACTTGCCGGGCATAGAAATGCAAAATTCAGCCAATTCTACATCCAGGAAAGGAGAGCGCAATTCGAGACTATTTGCCATAGCGGCCCTATCTGTCTTCACGAGTATGTCGCCAGGCATATAATCAGCAATATCAAACTTCATTGCATCATTAATCGTACCATCTACCTTCCAGGCCGGATCAAAGGGAGGCTCCGGTGGTAAGCCCAACCTCTCCAATAAATGATAATAAGCGAAACGGCTTTCCGCTGCGCCAACAACACTACTGTATTTTCGTGCTCGTTTGATGCCATGGTACCTATTTCTCCAATGCCTCGCTGATTTATCTCCCATCAGCCTTTCTTTTGCCTTTTCAGCAGATGCCATAGCCATTACAAAGGCCGCTTTTGCATTTCCTGTACCCTTTTCAGCAATGTCTTGCAGCAGAGGTTGATACCACCATGTATATCCTCCTAATAATTCATCTCCTCAGTCACCAGTCAATACAACCTTCCCAAATTTGGACGCAGCCTTGCATATGAGATATGTGGGTATAGCTGAAGAATCTGAAAATGGTTCGTCGTATATCTCGGGTAATTTCAGCAACAAATCCTCGACATCAGCACCTTCTTCCAGTATCTCAAAATGATTTGTCTTGTACTTGTCTGCGGCCAACCTCGCAAAAGGGAGTTCGTTGAGTTCTCCTTTATATCCGAAAGCGATAGTCTTTAATGAATTATTATGTTTGGACGCAACTTTCACCACAGAAGTAGAANNAACCCTCCACTCAGGAAAGCACATACCTCCACATCTGCTACCAGTTGTTTTTTTACGGCTTCTTCAAACAAGTACTCAAACTTTTCAGCAGCACCTGAAAGGCTGATATCATTTGTGATGGTCGAAGGAAAATTCCAATATCTGTTAATCCTTAATTCACCATTCTGAAAAAGCAGATAATGCGCCGGGGGTAATGAGTAAATATTCTTGTATATAGTCTCAACCGGGCCTGTATACCCGTGCGTGAGATACCGTGTTACAGCTTTCGGGTTAATCTCAGCTTTTATAATATCCGCAGCTAATATTGCCTTAATTTCTGAAGCAAACACCAGCTCGTTGCCAGGTGTAATTGCATAATAAAAGGGTTTTTCTCCAAACCTGTCACGGGCAGCAAAAAACAATTGCCTTTGTTCATCCCATAGCCCAAAGGCAAACATGCCGGGCAAATGTTCAGGAAGGTTTGTTCCATACTTTTCGTACAATGCCAATATCACTTCTGTATCAGAAGTAGTCCTGAAATTATAGTTAAGCATTTGGCGTATTGGCTGGTAGCCGTATATCTCACCATTAAATGCAATACCTATACTTTTACTTTCATTCAGCATGGGTTGATCACCCGATACCAGGTCAATGATACTTAATCTGTTATGACCGAGCATACAGTTTTCGAAAGCATACAAGCCATTGCCATCCGGCCCGCGATGAGCCATAGACTGAATCATAGATTCTTGCCGGTTTCTAAACCTATCTACACTATTTGCAACTATCCCCGATATACCGCACATAAGCTCTCTATTCTGCTATATTCAATCACAATCTATCTTTTTCCGCAATGCGCTATATACATATCATCCAGCCCCTTTTCACCACCGCACAAGGCTTTGTAAAAAGTACTAGATGCTTTAGCCGCTGCCCTGACTAAATTAAGATTATAACTAAACCATTTGATTTTATCTGGCAGGCTAATACCCTCAGCTTTATACAGCAACTTCAAAAGGCGCATATAATATGAACCATCCCAAACACTTACATTCGGCATGCTCCCAAATATTTTATACATACTGTACATTTCCGAAATATTTCTTCGATATGCAGTATCCCCATCTTCATGATGATAATGATAAACTTTAGCATTATTGTTATATGCAATTGTGTATCCGGCAAGCAATGCATNNACTATTTCTGAAAGGAAGACTCAGCAGAATATTGCGCCTGTATATCGCCGTAACATCATCCCATCCACAAATTGATTGTTTTTGCGCCGGAGACAATGAATTATATGCATCATTAGTGAAATTATAGGTGATTATTTTCGGAGTTGTATACGACCTATGCCACTGTACGGGGTTCTTATCGGCGTGATGCGGCACAACCTGCTGGCCACAAACGGCTACAACATTATGTTCATCAAAACCCTTCATTAAATTTTCCAACCATAAATTATCAGCCGGCCATGCATCCTGCACTGTAAAAACAACAAACTCTCCGGAAGCGTGCTGTACACCCATATTCCTGGTTTGTCCATGGCTAAACTCTGTCGGTGGTATTTCAAAGATCAGGACCTTTTCATATTTTTTCAACAGGTCTATCGTACCATCTTGTGAGCCTGAATCTATAACTATGATTTCTTTAACAGGAATTGTTTGTGACAAAATACCATCCAGGCACTTTGTCAGTGTTTGCATGCCGTTCTTAACGGGTATTACTACAGAAACCTGGGGCATCTTTCTAATATGCAGTTACTGTAATGTTTTGACTTTTCCTATTGTAACTGAATGGGCTGGAGCGATGCCATTAACCTTATTAAGGATAAATTTGAATAAAAGCGGCACCTTGTAAAGCCTCGACCTGGAAGCCCACATATAGCGTTTTAAAATTCTTAATTCAGCACCATTGAAAATTTTATTCTCCACCGTAAGCTGTATCAATTTTTGCGCTTCATCGTACAACTTGCCATTTATTACGCTCACCAACACGTCCAATCCCATTACCTTCAAGCCATCAGTATAAGTTGATAACAGGTTCTTTTGAGCGATATCCTCTACGGCATATCTAAAAACCTGTATACGGCTCATCAACTTTGCGGGTGCATGATACCCAACTCGAGATAAGCTATCTTCTGAAATTCTCAAAAACACATCTGGTTTTAGAGCAAGTGCTTTTTGATATTTTACCGGCCATAAGAAACTACGAATATGAAGTTCTACATCCTGCCACAGTTTCAACTCTTCATTCCACATACCAACCTCTGCAAATGACTTCTTTTTCCATAATGGCCCGGTGCCCTGACATACCGCATCCCCACATAACACTCTCAACAAATCATCCTCTTTCTTGTCAATGTTCCATAGTAATCCGAGATCATACGGTTCATTTTTAAACAGGAGCATCGGAAATATCACAAAATCACAGTCAGGATTTTGCTGCATTGCCTCGACACGTTGCTGCAGGCAGTATGGTGCAAGCAAATCGTCTGTATCCAAAAACATGACNNCATACTCCCCCGAACATTTTTCTACAGCAATATTCCGGCAGGCACAAGCACCTTTGGGCTCTCTTTCTCTTCTGAATAATTTTACCCGTTTATCTTTTTGGGCAAATGAGCTTAAGACGTCCCAGCTATTATCCGTACTGCCGTCATCTACAATCACCCACTCCCATTCCTGGTAGGTCTGGTTAAAAATAGAGGTTGCAGTTTCGTGCACGATATCAGCCCTGTTGAAAGAAGGCGTAATAATAGATACCACAGGCAACNNAGACGGAATTACCATTGTCAGGTTAACTGAAAGATCTAATTGCCCCAGGGCATTATTTTCCCAGTAAGCAATAGATATGATACCTACTATCAGGCCAGCGAGAATAAAAATCCCCCCTATTATCAAGCCTAATTCCAGCGTAAACCATCTAAACAATTTCTGATAAGACTGCACACGTGGCAAAAAACCTTGTTCCGTGCCATATATCCTCGTTACAACTGCAAATATTATTAATTGCACACCAATAATGGTTGCCGCAGAACAGTACAGCAATGAGTTGTTACTGAAGTTGATATTACCCAAGGTACCTTTACCGGTCAAAATCAACAAAGAACCTAACAAGCCAGCCAAAATGAGCAAAATGCCGGGATACATAAACAACCAGCGCGGACTGTATATCAGCAAAAACCGCAAATGCCTCCAGCCGTCTCTCCATGTCTTAAGGTGTGGCGGCCTTGAGCGGCCATCCGGGGACAATGTGGTAGGTACTTCTGTTATTTTACAATCGTTGATTGTCGCCTTTACAACCATCTCCGATGCAAACTCCATGCCTGTTGTCTGCAAATCCAACCGCTGCACAATATCCTGTTTAAACCCCCTCAATCCACAGTGGAAATCATTAACCTTGCTGCCAAAAAACAATTTCCCGATGAATGACAAAACAGGGTTTCCAAGATATTTATGCAGGAACGGCATTGCTCCCGGCTTTATGCCACCCTTAAACCTGTTGCCCATTACCAGGTCGTACCCTTCCCTTAGCTTTTCAACATATGGGTTCAGGTTACTGAAATCATAGCTATCATCTGAGTCACCCATTATCACATACTTCCCTTTAGAAGCTGTAATCGCTCCTATCAGGGCGCTACCATAACCTTTAACAGGAATATCAATAACACGAGCGCCATTTCTGCGTGCAATATCCTGTGAGCCATCAGTGCTACCGTTATCGCCAATAACCACTTCACCAGTTACATTATTATCAGCCAGGTATTTGTTAGCTTTCTGTATGCAGACCTCAATGGTTTCCGCCTCGTTTAAACAGGGCATGACAATAGACAGTTCCATACTACCGTTTTCTGAAGACATTATGTTATTTCTTTTTAAGTAAAGCTATGAAGTGAAGTTTCCTGCCAAATACCATATTGAACGGGAAGGGATATAACGGGATATTATTTGTGTAGCTTACAATCTCAAGACCCGCATCTGCAAACACCTTTTCCCAGTAACTCCTGTCCTTAAAATTATATATAACCTTTACACCATGGGGGGCATTGCCTACCCAATCCATAAACTTCAGTATCTGATAATCAAGTGCACTGCCGTATTCGTGGTCCTTAATGACAATATATTCCTTTGTCGTACGGGCGGCTTCTTTTATAAGGTCCTCAATATTCGTGGTATGATGCAACACATCCACAAACTGGACCACATCAACAGATGCGTCTTCATAAGGGAAATGATTGCCATCATAAGTTTTATACGGTATTGAACATGCGGGGCGTGGCATTATGTCAATACCCTGATACTTTACTTCCTTCTTTTTGTTCTGTATCGTACTGGAAATAGTACCATCGCCACATCCTACATCAAGTACAGTAATATTATCGGGTAAAACTCCCGCAATTGATTCAGACAATACACTTACCCTTCTAAGGAATACATTATTATGATGTACTTTCTTTAACAAACCTAACATGCAGATATTATTTTAATGATACAGAAAATAAGCCTTGAACAGCTGTTGGTGATATATGATAGATTGAATCCATCTGAACTTTTTCCAAGTCAGTTTTATCGCCTATATAATATACGGTGTCGAATCTATTAAACTGGTCAGTATTACTCCAGAACTTGTCAAAATGATTGTCTTTTATAGCCGCCGAATCAACAAATGTAGAACGTATAAGCACACCATAGCCAAAATCGTGGTACACTTTATAGTTGTACAATTGAATAAGTGAACCATACGAGGTATTATCTACAGGCCGTTCCCAATGGTTAATCACAACTAATTTATCTTTCGTATTGTGAGTTTTCAGTTCTTCGATTTTAGCAATAAAATCCTGGTGGTTGCGCTTGTATGTACCTATCGGGTTACGTGTCACAATAGAAAAAGTCGAATATCCTATACCAGTTATTACCAATGGCAGGATAATTATATTGACAAATCTCCTGCTGTACCGGTTAAAATGAGCATAATTGTACAGCACGAACAGAAATGTCATAAAATATGCCGGAGCATAGTAGCGAAATTCTTTTACGTAAGTCCATACCCACGTTCCATCTTCACTTGAGTCAAGTTTGTTTTTTACACTTACCAGCACCAGATATGCTATGTTGGCAAGGATAATAAATAGCGCGAGCAAGTTGAAATTATCAATCTTCTTTTCACGGATATTTCTGAGACAGGTGAACACAACAAGGCATAGCATGCCTAGAGTTACTACATATTTAACAATGTTGTACAATAACAACATTTTACCACTCAACCTGTTTAATATGAAAAAGTCATTGATCAAACTATTATATAAGAAAGCGTTGAAATAGGTAAGGTTAGAAAAATATAGCTTGCCCGGTTCGTTAATGTGCCTGCCCCCGCTCATCGGGCTTGACTGACCTGAAAGATTGACCTGGTAATAAGTATACACAATTACAAAAAACAGGAAAACCCCACCTATCGCCAGGGCATGTAATGCGTATTTCCTATTCTTTTTCAGGAGGGCTAAACACAGAAGAAAGGATGGAAATACAAAAACCATTGCATAATAACCGTACCTGAGGAAGGGCAGCATGCATGCTGTGATGATAAAAAGTAAAACATGCAGTCGGTTATTCCTGACCGTATCAAGCCAACGTATGAATAATACAGAAGCAAGTACAAAAAATGAAACGGTTAGAAAATCTGTACTATATAGGGTTGTAAAAGGAGCAGATGAAATACCAAAAAATGCAAGAGCAAGTATTATCATCCAATTTTTCAATCTATGACCATACCAGGTGATAAAAAGCAGCAATGCTGTATAAAGGACTACAACTGACAGTATATCGAGCACAAGGGCAGCAAGCAAATAGTCATTAGTAAAATTTTCAACAACATTTATCATTATTGAATATCCGGGAGGCCAGCCGCTTAAGGGGCTGTAGATGGTTTCGGTAAGATTACCGGCATCTTGCACCGACAAGGTGTAGCCGTTCCCCTCATTCATATTTTTTGCAGCCAGCAGTTGGTAACACTTGTCCGAACCAAGCTCCATATACCTTAACGTGAGCCATACACGACTGGTAAGAGAAGCTATAAACAACACTATAATTATTATGATGCGTGTTCGACTCATGTATTAGTTGTATTTCTGAAGCTTATCGTTTAGGCGCGGGTCTTAACAACCTCCAGATAGGCTCCAATGGTTTCAGCAAAGGATAATAGTTAAACAACGACCCTTCCGTATCGAAATAGCGGTGACTGCGTACCGGCATGGCCATTATTTTTTCAAATTCTTCTTCTGTCAGCTCCAGCTTTTTCAAGACAAACGCTTTGTCAATCCTGAATGTTTCAGGATCGTATGCCGGTTGTTACATCTCTTCGAGGGCCTCCTGCCTGGTAATTTGGCCCGAACAAATAAGCGCAGAAAGGTGGGCCTTGCGCTTATCTACCTTAAACTTTACGGGCAATATATAACCTTGATAAAATCTTGTCCAAACACTTTCATAGTGTTTGCCTCCATAATCTTTCCATCCAAGTTCTTTCTGCAACTTTTCCTTCACCTCACTTTTTACATATGGCAGCCAATTCAGATAATTGATAAACTCAACTCCCGAATTCCTGATAAACTTCTTCATTTTTAAATCAAGGAAGGGGAAAGAGACCAGCTTTTTTGTTCCAAACTGTTTATGTATCGCTCTAATATTAACGTAGTCCTTTTTATCATAAGTCCAGTGATATGGCAGCACTCCTTCCGTTACTACATTATGTCCACCCAGTACGTATTTAATATCGTTATCCCTGGCTATTTTAAACATTGTACCATATATCGCATGGTCTGTCAAGGCTTCTATATCAATAACGGACGCTTTAAGATAGGCTAATTGCAGATCCTTAAACTCTTCCCAATCGATAACATATGTGTATAGGTCGAATCCAAGCTTATTAACAATGTTGTGAATATTCTGAACAGCTATCTCTGAATTCCATCCATTATCAAAATGGACACAGAGTGCATTTAACCCCTNNCAACATATGCAACGTAGCTACTGTCTACCCCACCGCTAAGGCCAATCAGGCAATCATATTTTTTATCCTTACCGTAATCTTTCAGCTTTTTTATAGTATCTCCCAATAACTGCTGTGCTTCCTTACCAGTTTTCAGATAAAGGCGAGCCTGTTCTTCATAATATCTACAATGGTTACAAACCCCTTCGTTATCAAGTACCAGGTTGGGGTCGTCGCTTGTATCTAAAATACATCTAGTACACACAACAAATTTTTCACTATTACCACTCATGCCCATAATTTTTTCTTCCTGTAGGCTTCAAACTTATCAGCTTTTATATACCCCACATATTCATTCATNNGTCCTTTTCGAGGTGCTTGATAACCCTGGCGGGGTTACCGCCAATTACACAATATCCATCGGGGAATGATTTGGTGACCACAGAACCGGCACCTACAATTGTAAAATCGCCCAAAATAACACCTGGCAGAATCACAGAATTCATACCTAACCAGCAATACTTACCTATTCTCACTTCTTTTTTTACATACTCACTATTATCGTAAACGTCATGATTAGCACTGACTATTCCAACATTCTGGGCAATCTGTGTGTAATCGCCGATAAAAACTTTTCCAATACCTTGTATATAACATCCCGGTTCATAGCCTGGGCTTGTTTCTATGCCAATTACAATATTTTTATACTGGTTTACCTTGCTGCTGGGATGTACCGGCCAATAAACGTCTTTATGTATCCCTAATACCTTCTGTCTAAACCAAATTTTAAAAGTAATAGGCACCTGTGTCCCACTTGTATTCTTAATAAAAACAAAGTAGGGTATCTTCAGCAACACATTGTATAAGAATGCAGATGTTTTTCTGATTACAAACCTATATATACGCGCCAGGATATTCAACCCTATCAACTTATTTTAGTAACCTTCCAATCCAAAACAGGATGAATAATACCGGACGGCCTGCGTGCATTTGTAATTCCGAGTTCGTTTTGTATCAATTCATCAATATTGAATGATACAGTCTGCGCCAATACAAATGCTTTTTCCTTTGGTATATCAATATCTATGGCAATATAATACCTGGCAACATTAAGCAACCTACGCGGAATTTTTACTACAGAAGTGTAAACACCGGGGTCACGTAGCCTGCTGGGATTATAATAGTTGAAATCACTTGTGGAAAAAACTTCTTCCCCATCATAGCCCAACACATTCACCACAATTCTCAAATTCTGCAGCCGTTCAAATANNAATAGCTCGTAAGCCACTTCAACAAACACATCATCATCCGAGGTGAGCTGCCTGTCAAAAAAACCGTTGCAATCCAACACTTTAATTGAATTGAGGCGTATAGAATTATCGCCCGGACGTTCATTCCCTTCCCATGCCTGGTACCTGTCCACATCGGAATCTGAAGACAAATATCTTTCAATGGCAGATGATGTATCCTCCAGGCTTTCCACTCTGCCGTGTTTCATCACCAATGTTTTTTGACAAAGGTTTTTGATTGCACCCATATTGTGGCTTACAAAAAGTACAGTCCTTCCGTCATTCTGGCTAACGTCTTTCATCCTGCCCAGGCATTTCTGCTGAAACTCAGCATCACCCACGGCCAGCACTTCATCTACTATGAGAATTTCCGGCTCAAGAAACGCTGCTACCGCAAAAGCAAGCCGGACATACATCCCGGAACTATATCTCTTCACAGGTGTATCTACGTATCGGGCAACCCCTGAGAAGTCAACTATTTCATCGAATTTACTCCTGATCTCGCTTTTAGTCATGCCTAGAATTGCCCCGTTGAGAAAGATATTTTCCCTGCCAGTCAATTCTGGATGAAAGCCTGTGCCTACTTCCAGCAAACTGGCAATGCGTCCCCGTGCTTTTATCAAGCCTGTTGTAGGTGCGGTGACCCTCGACAGTAATTTTAGCAATGTTGATTTACCTGCTCCATTCTTTCCTATTATACCTAATACCTGCCCCTGCTCTACATCAAAAGATACGTCTTTTAAAGCCCATACATATTGCCCGCCTTTAGCATCCCTCTTATTTTCTTCTCCCAGTTTCAGGTAAGGGTCTTCTTTACCACGTATCTTGTGAACCCATCTGTTGAAGTCATGCGAAATAGTTCCCGTGCCTACTTCTCCCAGTCGGTACATTTTAGAAACATTCTCAACACTTATTGCGATATCTGCCATATACCAGTCTTATACGGTATCCATAAATGTCTTTTCTACACGGTTGAAAATCAGAATACCGGTAAATAAAAACAAGATTGTTATTACTATACTATAAATAAAATACCCTTCGTAAAACTGCCCGCTTCCTAAAAATCCAAAACGAAATGTCTCCAATATTGCGGTGAAGGGATGATAACCGATTAACTCTCGTGAAGCACCACTGGTAGCGGATAACGGATAAGCCACAGTGGTGGTAAATTGCAGGAGTTGTATACCAAATGTAAGCAGGTATTTAAGGTCGCGATACTTTGAAGTAAGGGATGAAATAATAATACCTAAACCTAGTCCTTGCAACCCCATTAAAATTACCAATACAGGAAACAGAGATGCGGCCCATGTTACTTGTACATTCACANNAACCCCACACGCAAAAAAACAAGGCCAGCTGAATTCCTAATCGAATCATGCTGGATAATACCACTGACACAGGAATCACGATACGGGGAAAATATACTTTGCCAAATATATTAGCATTAGTAATGAAAGTGTCAGAGGTTTTCAGCAATACTTCCGAAAAATACATCCAGCATGTGATACCAGCCATTTGAAAGAGGACAGGTGGTGCCCCGTCTGAGGATACGTTTGCTACTTTGTTAAATAGAAGGACATATACCGCAGTAGTAAGTATAGGTTGTATAGCAAACCATAATGGGCCCAAGACCGTCTGTTTGTAAAAAGCTACAAAGTCTCTTTTAACAAGTAGCATAACCAGGTCGCGATATCTCCATATCTCCTTGAGGTTAATATTAAAAAAGCCCTGTTTGGGTTCTATTATCAGCGACCAGTCTTTACTATTTTTATTCATGTTGTATTAAAGACAAGCTATTATGCTATTGTTAAGAATTTTTCACTGTAAACAGTACGAATGCCGTCAGCCAGTTCTATAACCGGCTGCCACCCCAGCAAATTGATTTTCGAATTATCCATCAGTTTCCTGGGTGTGCCATCGGGTTTAGAGACATCCCATTTTAGTTCGCCATCATAACCTACTATTCCTTTAATCATCTCGGCCAGGTCTTTAATGGTTACCTCTTTCCCTGAACCGACATTAATATGCCCCGGTTCATTATAATTATTCATAAGAAACAAACATGCCTCAGCCAGGTCATCCACATGCAGAAACTCTCTCAGCGGTGAGCCTGTACCCCACACTTCAACAACTGCGGCATCTGCTTGTTTTGCTTCGTGGAACTTACGCAGTAAAGCGGGCAACACATGAGAATTCTTCAAATCATAATTATCATTCGGGCCATATAAATTGGTTGGCATTGCTGATATAAAGTTGCACCCATACTGCGAGCGGTAAGCATCACACAATTTAATGCCCGCAATTTTCGCGATTGCATATGGCTCGTTAGTGGGTTCAAGCTGGCCTGTCAGCAACGCATCTTCTTTCATAGGTTGCGAAGCCATCTTGGGATATATGCAAGAAGACCCAAGGAATAAGAGTTTTTTTACATTTTGTTTGTATGCATGATGAATGATATTATTCTGTATCATCAAGTTATCATACAAAAATTCAGCTTTATACGTATTGTTCGCCAGAATGCCGCCAACTTTGGCTGCAGCCAGAAAAACGTACGCAGGTTTTTCTGTTTCAAAGAAGGCGGCAACAGATTCCTGGTTGCGCAGATCCAATTCAGCAGACGTCCTGTAAACAAGGTTTGTATAGCCGGCAGCTTCTAACTTGCGTTTGATAGCACTTCCAACCATGCCCATATGACCGGCTATGTAAATTTTATCTTCTCTCTCCATTGTGCTGTTAGTCATGCTGCTGAATAAAACTATAACCTGCGTCTTTCAGCAATTTTTCCTTAGTAAACGCTTCTATATCCGCTGCTACCATTTCTTTAACCAACTCAGCCAGTGTGCACTTTGGTTCCCATCCCAGCTTTTCCTTTGCTTTGGTTGCATCACCTATCAGCAAATCAACTTCAGTAGGGCGAAAATATTTGGGATCAACACAAACTACCTCCTGCCCTACTTTCAACCCAACAGCTTCGTCACATCCTGTAATAACGCCGGTTTCGTTTATTCCTTCACCTTTAAAATCAATCTCTACGCCCACTTCAGCAAAAGCCATCTTAATGAAATCCCGTACTGTTGTTGTGGTGCCGGTGGCTATAACAAAATCTTCCGGTTGTTCCTGCTGCAACATCAACCACATTGCCTCTACATAGTCTTTAGCATGACCCCAGTCTCTTTTCGCATCTAAGTTGCCTATATAGAACTTATCCTGCAACCCTAATGCTATCTGAGCTACTGCCCTTGTTATTTTTCTCGTAACGAATGTTTCACCTCTTAGCGGGCTCTCATGATTAAACAGGATTCCGTTGCAGGCATACATATTGTATGCCTCCCTATAGTTCACTGTAATCCAAAATCCATACAATTTGGCGACCCCGTAAGGTGAACGAGGGTAAAATGGAGTTTTTTCAGATTGTGGTATTTCCTGCACCATACCGTATAGCTCCGATGTAGATGCCTGGTATATTCTGACCTTGTCAGTCATATTTAAAAGCCTTACAGCCTCCAGTATTCTCAATGTACCTACCGCATCGGTATTGGCCGTGTACTCCGGTGTTTCAAAACTTACCTTGACATGGCTCATGGCTCCCAGATTATATATTTCATCCGGCTGAGCCTCCTGAATAATTCTGATGATATTAGTGCTATCCGTCAGATCGCCATAATGGAGAATAAAATGCCGGTCTCTAACATGAGGATCCTGGTACAAATGGTNNTCAATAGAAGTTCTGCAAGATAGGCCCCGTCCTGTCCGGTAATGCCGGTAATCAGCGCTACTTTCCCCATATTATTATACTGTTATTGTTTTCATTAATAGCCTAGCAGGAAGCAATAAATTCCTCCAGCCTGTGCGTGTATTTTTCAAACGAAAAATTATCCAGAGTTTTCTGCCTTATACTCAACCTCTCCTGTTCACTTGTACGACTCTTATTTTCTATGTGCTGTACAATTGCATTCTTAATCTCGGTGGTACTGTCAGGGTTCACAAGAGTACCCAATTCACCATTAAGCAATGCATCAACACTACCATCAGCATTGCCTGCAACTACAGGCAGTCCACATACAAGTGCCTCTATAAACACAATACCAAATCCTTCTTTCTTACTGGGCATTACATACAAATCAGCCATCATGTAATGGTCGATAAGTTCTTTTTCTNNCACCTTTCCATTGAGCTGATGTTGAGTAATAAGCGCATCAATCCGCTGTTTTTCTTTTTCATCATACTTTCCTGCTATCACATACCTGAAATCACTACGCTCCTTTCTCAACTGGCCAAGCGCCTCTATCACCTTATCATATCCTTTAAACAGCTCTGTTGAAGATAACCTCGTCAAAGTATATATCACAAAGTCAGTCTTTCCCAATCCATACCTTCTGTCTAGAGAATCAATACCCGCCACTGTGCCAGGTATTGCAAAAAAAGGGTCTATTGTATTGGGAAATACAATAACTCTGCTCTCTTGCACGTCATGCAGCTCAATAAGTTTCGATTTTGTAAAATTACTTACCGAGAAAATATAATTTGCCTTTTGTAGTATCGTCTTCTTCATGCCACCTAATGGCCGCCAAACATCAATGCCATGTGTAATGAGTATTACTTTTTTTGCCGGGAAGAGCTTTTTAATCATCACCCCAATAACAGACATATTAATGTGACCTAAAAAAATAATATCATACCGCCTCGCTGCAAGAATGCTCTTGGCCACAAACATGGATTTATTTGCATTAAAACCCCTGTATTTCTTCTGCGGAAAGTATTTTACATCTGCGTGATTGTCATATGCTGAACTTGCAAAACTTTCGGTCAACCCTTTTTCATCCATATCATTCAGCGCTTTCAGAAAACACTTATTGAATCTTTCGATGCCTCCTGTTTTCGAAAATGTAGTAAGACTTAAAAAAAGCACGCGCTTCTTCAACCTTTCCAGTTTATTAATTGCCTGTTTGATAGTATGGCTTCGCCACCGTCAGTCACACACTTTGCGCAACGACCTACTTTATGGATATATATATTTACATTAACAATGCACGTATCACCTAAAAAAGCAGGTGTGCATTGTAAGTTCCTGCAAAACTTACTTGTACTTTCTCTTTGGCTTAGCTATCCCTTTTATCCTTCCCCTGACCTTATCCATAAATGTCTTCTCCCTCTGGTAATATCCTGAGCCATGCTCACCATAGCCGTAACCATAGCCATAGGAATATCCCCGGGTGTGTACAACGTCGTTAATTACAAAGTTGATTTTAGGTATCCTGTTTGTTCGTTTCAGGTCGTTGGCCAGTTGTATCTGCTGTTTGAATGTATAGCCCTGCCTTACAATGTACAGGCACGTACTTGCGAAACGGTTCAATAGTACGGCATCTGTCACAAGTCCCGCAGGTGCTGTATCTACAATGATATAATCAAACTCCTGCTGCAACCTGGCGAACATGTCATCTACCTTGGGCATCATCATCATTTCTGCCGGGTTAGGAGGAATATGGCCGGATGGGATAACAAACAGGTTATCATCAATACCCGAAGGAATAATAATGTCATCCAGGCCATACTGACCGATTACGTATCCTGATATACCTGTGGATTTATCAATACCCAGGTGCTTCGATATTTTTGGTTTACGAAGGTCAAACTCAATGAGGACAACTTTATTGCCCGAGATTGCAAACGTTATTGCCAGGTTGATTGCAGCAAACGACTTACCCTCTCCACTCATACTCGATGTTAAGAATATCGTCTTATTTTCAGGATCAGGCAGAAGAAATTGCAGGTTAGTTCTTAACGACCTGAATTGTTCTGCCAGTGCCGTATTGCTATTCCTCTTAACAGCAACCTGACTTTCTTCGTCCTTATAGTGCCCTATTTCACCCAAAACAGGGATATCCGAATTGGCTTCTATATCACTCTTTGCAATTATTTTATTGTTTAACAACCTTCTTACAGAGAAGAATATCATCGGTATCAGGAAACCAATTAGCAGTGCGCGGTTTTTTATTTTACCTGCATTGGGAGATATAGCTCCCATGTTTGCGGCTTCATTAATTACAGTAACATTCGCGGTAGTAGCAGCCTTTGTTACTGCGGTTTCCTCTCTTTTGGTCAATAGCAATATATATAGTTCCTGCTTGATTGCCTGTTGCCTCGTTTTTTCTATCAACAACCGTTCCTTCTTAGGCACCTGGCGTATCTGCTGATCTACATACCCTGTTTTTTCTTTTAACTCTTTTATCCTTACCCTTGTTCCTTCTTTCAGCGCCGACAGGTTGCTGGCTATTAANNGCTTCTTCCTGGTGGCTTTCTGCTTTCTGTTCACGTTCAGTCAACAGAGCATTGTAATCTGACAGCGCACTGTTTAAAGATTCATTGTCAACAAATAAAGTAGTCGGCACCAACTGATAATTTGAAGCAGCTTTGCTTATATTATCCTCAAGCGCCTTAATAATCTCAAGCCTGAGCTCCATATCTGATAATTCTTTGTAGAACTCATCAGTTTTGGCATACAGTAACTCAGACTGAGTTTCAGGCGCTGTAAAATTATAGTCCTGCTTAAACGTTTCTATGTCTTCTTCCACCTCGCCCAGCTCAGCTTCTACACTCCGTATACGATCGTTAATAAACTGTATGACGTTATCAGCCTTCCTGTTCTTTTCTTCTACATTGGCAACCATATATACCTTCACCAAAGTATTTACCAGATCTATGGCCCTTTGCGGCAATACATCGGTAGCATATATGTGTACAGAATTATCAGTTTTATCAGGGCGTTCCAGGCTAACGCTACCAATAAACCCGCCTGCAGAACTTGCCTGATTCACAATCGAAAGTTCGTATTCACTGCCAAAATGCAGAGGGTAACCCGTCTTATTAATTACCACATTGCCAAACGGCAATGAGAACACCTCATCCAGTTTCGACTTTTGATATGTTTCAGTACCCTTTACCTTATATTTAAAAGTACCGTCCTCATTAAATACAAAAATGTAGGAATAGCTCCCTTCCAGGTTGGCAAGCAGAGAATCACTTATTTGTAACTTGAAAGGATTGTTATCGTAAAATTCTGTTGTCTTGAACCTGCCATACTCATAATACCGGATATTCAACCTAAGCTTAGCAACGACGGCCTTCATCAACTCATGTTTCTTGAAGGTGCGCATGACATTATTAATATTGTCAGAACTACTCTTTCCGTATCCCAACTCGGATAGTATCTGTGCTTCTTCCGAAACTGTTGCGTTTGAACTTTTATCCTGAACCAATATTTCATTACCCACCTGGTATACAGGAGTTGTATACCTTAAATACAAAAAAGAAATAATGTAAGCTATTGCCATACTGGCAATAAACCAGGGCCATGTAGCCAACAATGTGGTAAATATCCACTTGAGATTAAGGGCACTTCCTTCTGTTTCAGAGTTATTATCGGTATTGGGGGTCGTATTGTTATTAACAACGTTGTTTTCCATTCAAATATTATTATTACACCATACCAATATAAGAAAAAGGTTACGTACGAAGTCTATTACAACAACATACCAACCTTTACGATATCATATAACTCTTTGAAAATCTTTCCTGATACTGGTTTCTTATAAACAATATTGGGTGCAAAAGTAGTTTAAAAAAACCACAGATTAAACTGCTAGTATTAACTAATTCAAAATTTTACAGCTATTCACATATAAAATTCAAACAATGCATATTTCATTATAAAAGTATACATTGCACNNTATCGTTAGGATAGCTATTGCTATACACTATCTTTGACCAAATTCATTAATGATACCAGATGACCAACTATAGGAAAAACAGTGGAAGGTTATTGATAAAACTGGAGCAGTTAAGGACCAAATATGTTCGCCACCGAAACTTCATCATATTAATAAGTTTTATAATAGGCGTGTTGTCTGCCCTTGCTGCAGTATTTCTTAAAATTTTAGTCGGCTTTGTAGAACACCAGGCTTACCGTCTCAATACATTTATGGACAGCAACTGGCTTACTGCTTTGTTCCCTTTGATAGGAGTAGGCATATCTCTGATATTATTAAAGAGAATATTCCAGGGAAGGTTAAGCAGAGGGGTCGGATTTATTCTGAACGCCATTCTTACCGAAAAAAGCAGGATAGGTATTCAACACACTTTCGGTCATATACTAACTTCAGCCGTCACTGTCGCTATGGGCGGATCTGTCGGGTTAGAGGCACCGATTGTTGCCACAGGTAGCGCAATAGGCTCCAATACTGCCAGAGACCTCCGATTATCGCACCGGGACACTACCCTGCTCTTAGCCTGCGGTGCTGCCAGCGGCATAGCAGCGGTATTCAACAGCCCAATTTCAGGAATAATATTCGCGTTGGAAGTATTGTTATTGGACTTTAATATTCCATTTTTCATCCCTCTGCTCATATCTACGGCAACAGCCACGGTAGTATCTCAGGTATTATACGCTGAAAAATTCTTTGTTTACAATATAGTTGCCTGGGATATATCTTCCATTCCATTTTACATAATGCTGGGGATTGGCTGTGGGCTGGTATCAGTGTACACTACCAATATTGTAGAATATATTGAAGGTAGATTTAGTAAAATGCCGCTGAATACCCGCACTTGGCTGAAAGGCGGATTACCATTATGCCTTTTAATATTTATAATACCGCCACTGTACGGAGAAGGTTACAGTCTGGTGACCGCTCTACTCAATGGCCAAACCAGTCAACTGACCAGTCACTCTATACTGAATCAACTTGGCAATGTGCATATAGCTATAATAGGCATGTGCATATTGATCATATTATTTAAATCAGTTAGTGCAGCGCTGACGGTAGGCGCAGGTGGTAACGGAGGTATTTTCGCCCCTTCCTTGATTATAGGCGGAGTGTCAGGCTTCTTGTTTTCTTATATCGTCAACCTGACACCATATTTTAATATTAAAAGTCAGAACTTCATAGTTGCCGGCATGGCAGGTGTACTGGCAGGGGTCATGCATGCTCCGCTTACGGCGATATTCCTTTTAGCTGAAATTACAGGTGGTTACACCCTATTCATACCATTAATGATTGTGACAGCCATCTCTTATTTCATGACAAGGAAGTATGTCAAGCATTCAATATATCACAAATCGCTGGTTGAAAAGAAGATTATTGCATCAGACGAAGAGAATAATAACGAGGACCAGATATAATTACTTATCCAGGTAATATGGTTTCATCAGGTCTGTGAATCCCTGTGTATAGCTTCCATCTGCTGCTCTGATATACAATTGTTCTTCATAACAACCTAGACCAATTTGATTTGAACAGATGCTGACAATCCTGTTAGGCGATTTTTCAGCAGTAGGATGAACGATTAGTTTTCTCGTTATAGACCAACCATTCTCCTTCAACAAATTTTCCCACAACTCATGCTCTGCAAAAGGCAATAAAATAGATGCCTCTCCTCTGTCGGATAGGTTATTACTAAGGATATCGAACAAAACCACATACGATAGCGATTGAGTATGACGAGCCAAATTTCTTTCTACTCTGTGGCCCAGCAAGCTATTATTAAAGAACGGCGGATTTGAAATAATGAAATCATAGGGTTCTTCGGGCCTGAAGCCAGATGCATCAGCATGAATAACATTCAAGCTTTCGGCCCAGGGAGATGCGGCAACATTTTCTGTTGCCTGTACCACCGCGTGTTCATCTAATTCAATTGCATCAATAACAATATCCCGATGTTTTTGAGCCAGCATCAGCGACAGCAAACCCGTACCTGCACCTATATCCAATATACGTCTTGCACCGGCAGGCACATTCGTCCATGCACCGGCAATACAAGCATCCGTAGACACTTTCATCGCACACCTGTCCTGGTGTATAGTGAATTGTTTGAAACGGAAATAGGTATTGCTCATTGCCAGCTGGCTTTTGCTGTCGGACTTACACTCATATCTGCAAAAGATGCCTGCAGGTATTTGTAATAACCGGCAATTCCAATCATAGCAGCATTATCCGTACAATACTGAAATTGCGGAATATGTGCCTGCCATCCATTTTTTGTACACATCTCGGCAAAAGATGCCCTCAAACCACTATTGGCAGAAACACCACCCGCAATACCTAAGTGTTGTACACCATATTCTTTAGCTGCATGTTCAAATTTTAACAACAGGGTTTTAATAATTGTGTATTGTACAGACGCGCAGATCTCATTAATATTCTCTTCAACAAAAACAGGATTGTTTTTCC
>DINJ01000055.1 GCA_002423665.1 Bacteroidetes bacterium UBA5543
GGATTACAGAAACCATTGCAGTTCATTACGACATCAGTGGATTAAAAGAATACACTATTGAAACCAACCCCGACGACCTGGACAAACAATACATAAAAAGCCTGAAAAGCACAGCAGTAGACAGGTTCAGTATAGGTACGCAATCTTTTTTTGATGCCGACCTGCGCTATATGAATCGTGCACACAATGCACAAGAGGCAGACTATGCGATTAAAGCCGTGCAAGATGCCGGGTACAGCAATATCACTATCGACCTGATATACGGTACACCCGGGCTAACAGACCAAAACTGGCAACAC
The DNA here is from genome assembly GCA_002423665.1 of Bacteroidetes bacterium UBA5543. GTDB lineage: Bacteria > Bacteroidota > Bacteroidia > Chitinophagales > Chitinophagaceae > UBA5543. The sequence goes on from DINJ01000055.1 coordinate 300, forward strand.
AACCTGCAACAGGTACGCAACCTGGAGATACCGCACTTCTCTTCTTATGCTTTAACGGTAGAAGAAAAAACAGCTTTACATCACAACATTAAGGCAGGCAAATCGCTGCCGGTGAACCCTGAACAATCTGCACACCAGTTTGAAATATTGATGGACTTTGCCACCCAGGCAGGATTTGAACATTATGAAATATCGAACCTTGCCAAAACCGGACACAGGGCGGTGCACAATACCAACTACTGGCTGGGTGTACCCTACATAGGTATCGGCCCTTCGGCGCATTCATTCAATGGCATTACACGCCAATGGAATATTGNNCAAAGGCTGAATGAATATATCATGACATCGCTACGCACATCGTGGGGATTAGATATAGACAAAGTAACCCGTGACTGGGGCAGCGATTATACAGTTGCTATACTAAAAGACAGTGAGCGCTTTATTGAAGAAAAGAAACTCATCCACGACAACAACGCACTAATACTAACTAACAAAGGCAAACTCTTTGCCGACTATATAGCGGGGGAATTGTTTGTATGATAATGACAAGTATATCTATCTTTATATCATGAGGTTTTTATCAATTCTGGTTGGTTTCCTATTCTTTGTAGAATGCGCGTCAGCACAAACAGGTTCTGAAAAATACGTCTTTTACCTGCATGGTGCCATAGTGCAGCAGCAGGGCGAAAATGCTGTAAGCAGCGCTTACGGCAAATACATGTACCGCGCCATAATTGACAGCCTGGAGAAAAACGGCTTTATTGCTATCAGCGAAGTACGACCTAAAGATGCTTCATTCGATGCGTACTGCGGTAAAGTAGCAGTGCAGATTGACTCACTACTGCTAACAGGTGTACCGCCGCAAAACATAACGGTATTGGGTGCTTCAGTAGGTGCTGCTATGGCACTGGAAGTAGCAATGATTACAGCTAACCGCCAAATAAACTATGCCCTGATGGGCGTGTGCAGCGAAAGCAGTCCGCGCAAATACCAGCAGAAAAAAATATGCGGCAATTTCTTTTCCGTTTACGAATCGTCGGACGGGCCGGGCTCTTGCAAGGAATTGTTATTCAACCGCTCCTGTGTCAGCGGTTTCAGGGAAGTGAAGCTGAATATGGGCAATGGCCACGGGTTCCTGTACCAACCCTATAAAGAATGGCTGCACCCACTTGTACAATGGATAAATGAATCTTCAGAAAAGCAATAAGCTATGGCTGATGCAGCACTGCTAACTGTTGGGCTACCCTGCTACCCAGTGCCACACCCATTCCACCCATACGAAAACCTCCGAACACCTTATCTGAAAACGCCTTGACAATAGGCTGCTTAGTTGCCCCGAATGCCATTATGCCCGCCCATCGCTGCGCCACTTCATAATGCATACCCGGCATTATTATATCCCCTAATTTTTCCTCCAGGCTGTTTTGTATATGCTCAGTCACTGTCATATCCGTAGTGGCTTCACCCTCAAAATCCAGGTTACGGCCACCGCCTATCAATACCCGTCCGTCAATCTCCCTGAAATAGTAATACCCCTCATCCATATGGAAGATACCCTTGAACTTTAGGCCGGCTATCGGCTCAGTGATTAATACTTGTCCACGCCCGGGTGTTACATCTACACCAGGCAATAATTGTTTCGTAAAAGCATTAGTACAGATATTCAGCGTACGGCAACCTAAGCGCATACCACCAGCCAATTCTACAACTACTCCAGTGTCTTCCTCTTCGTACCGCAGCACCTCCGCACCTGTCTTTATTTCAATGCNNGGCTCCGATGCATAATCCGTCAACGCACGCATCATTTTGCCTGTATGCAGTTCGCCCTCGCAGGCATTTTCTATCAAAGCTGCGGTGTACTGTTCATTAAAACCAAAGGACTTGATTTTTTCATTTGCTAACCTGAACGATGGCTGATTATTAACCGGCAGTAAGAGTTCGTTGAGGTAGTCAATTTTTTTTAACGCTTCTTTTGCATTGGCATCTATCAGTTCGTAGCTGCCATTCGCGGCATAGCCTATCTGTTCATCACCCAATCTTTTTCGCAGTATCTCCAGTCCTTTTTTTCTTTCTGCGAACAACTGTACTACTTCACTCTCATCCATCGTCCGCAAATCGTCCAAAAGCTCTGTAACACTGCCCATACAGGCGAAGCCAGCATTGCGCGTACTGGCTCCGGATGGCAGCAATCCCCGCTCCAGCACCAGTATCCTGTCAGCAGGATAAAGCTGCCTGAGTTCGATAGCGGTACTCAGCCCGGTGATACCCGCGCCGATAACAATATGGCCATAATGAAAAAAGCTTTCCCGCTCCCAATAGCTGAACATGGCACAAAGTAAAAATCTTTGTCTTAAATTGGCTGCATGAAACAGATGAGAAGCATACTATTTGCATTAATGCTGCTGCCTTTTGCCTCTACCGCGCAACAGGGCAAAGCAGTAACTGATTTTGAAGGTTGGAAAATAATCGATTGCCAGACATACATCGTGCAGGAACTGGCTAAAGGTGCTGAGGGAGAAATGAAAGGTGCCGCTAAAGGCCGTATTTCTGAGAACACAAAGACTATTTATATAGCCAAACAAAAATGGCTGCAGGAGCTAAAAGATACCAACTTCAATGGCATAGCCATCAAGCAGGTGGATATAGAACCTAACCTGAAAATGCTGGCTGAAGAGGTAAAGAACGGAACCGCGGCTGTTTATTACATGAGCTCTTTCGAACTGAAATCGCCCATGTGCGAAATGTGGGTATTCCCTATTGACATCGAAAAAGGTTTTATGAGCAAAGTAAAACAGGAATATTCATCTACCGTTTACCGCACCAACTTCTTTTTCAACTACGACCCGCCTAAATACGAATACAGGGGTACGGATGCAGTAATGCTGGAGTAATACACATAACCATATTATACTAACTTAGGAGCATCAAAACTATTCTCATGAAGAAAATATTGATGCTCCTATTATTTTGCATCCAAACCCTTGCATCCGCTCAAGAGATGCACTACCCGAAGCCTGAGCCTGGCACACATTCTTTCAATGAATATGCAGCCCAGGTTTCAAATCCCATAGACAGCCTGAACCTCAGCAAAGAGCGTAAGAAGTATACCGGGTATATTTCTGAACTAATAAAGATCTATTATGCGAACGGAATAACAGTAACTAATCTGTCCGAGCACGAATACCAGTCAGAAACTATAACTATTCCCAACATCAGCATACAACAGGCCTACTACTTAGTGCAAGACATAATTCAGGTGCGTGAAATATACCCCTCCAATAAATCATTTCCCCATAGAAACTATACAGAACGAATAGGCAAACCCTGGAACGACAGAAATATCACAATTACGAGAAATGGAGACGGTATTATTTCCAAAGTTGAAATATATGCTGACATGGAATGTCGTAGCTATCTCACATTTATATCATTGCCCGGAGAAGTCGTAATAACCTATGAATGTATGTTATGAGTAAGTTGACACAAGGATATTCATCTCTGGTTTACCTAACTTAGGAGCATCAAAACCATTCTCATGAAGAAGATAGTGATGCTCATGATTCTTTGCATACCAATTGTCGCATATACCCAAGAAACAATGTTCGTTGCAGCAAAGAGCGGTCTTAGCCTCCGGGCAACTAAAAGCATATCCGGCAATAACATCACCAGTATCCCTTATGGCGAAAAAGTAAGTATTGACAGCATTACGGAACAAATAACAATTGACGGCTTCAACAGTAGTTGGGCTGCTATTACATACAAAGAACACCATGGATATGTTGTAAATGCATACCTGTTACCTATTGCCCCACCGTCTATAAGCATAAGTGAACTAGAAAACTACGCAGAACAACTCTCAACCAAAGCTTGCCAACCGATAGTTAATATTGATGGCGATACAGCTACGGGTTTTGTAGTAACAGACAAGAAAACGCTTTACAAGAATGGTTTTATCTACACAGTTCACAATAACTATGAATATATATCTGAAAGCCTCGTAATACCGGGCATTTCAATACAACAGGCATATATAATAGTACAAAACATTCCATATCTGAAAAATTTCCTGCCAATTGATGGCAAGTTCCCGGAGAAATCAGATTCCAGAAAATCCTCTACTGGAGATTACAGACAAACGATATTACAGTATTATGAACACATTGATGGCAATTATAAAAAATTACAAAAACTTCAATTTATAGTTGACGAAACCAATATAGACGGAGTCTTAAGTATTATGGAGCTGAACCAGCAGGTAGTCATAATAATAGAGAATGGCTCATAAAGCCTTTTCGCATTACTACCATCCGTTTTGTATTTTTGCCACCTTGTAGCAAATACGGATTATAGTTTTATGGAATACGCGCACCGGGATATAGAAAAGAAGTGGCAACAATACTGGAAAGATAAAGAGGTATATAAAGTCGGCAACGACACTGATAAACCCAAGTTTTATGTGCTGGATATGTTCCCCTACCCCAGCGGTGCTGGGCTGCACGTAGGCCACCCTTTAGGTTATATCGCATCCGATATATTGGCGCGCTACAAGCGCCATTGCGGCTACAACGTACTCCACCCTATGGGCTACGATGCCTTTGGCCTGCCTGCGGAGCAATACGCGCTGGAAACAGGCCAGCACCCTGCTGTCACTACCGAACAGAATATCAAGCGCTACCGCGAGCAACTGGACAATATCGGTTTCTGCTACGACTGGAGCCGCGAAGTGCGCACCAGCGACCCCAAATACTACAAGTGGACGCAGTGGATATTCCTGCAACTATTCCATAGCTGGTACGACCGCAGCCAACAAAAGGCGAGGCCCGTCAGCGAACTGGTAAGCATATTTGAGGCGGAAGGAAATACCAATCATACCTGCCCTGACGATGAGAGCTTGCTATTTGATGCAACTCATTGGAAAGAGATGAAACCCGTGCAACAGCGCAATGTGCTGATGCAATACCGAATTGCCTACTTGAGCCATGCCGAAGTATGGTGGTGCGAAGCACTGGGTACGGTACTGGCTAACGATGAGGTGGTAAACGGCGTATCAGAACGCGGCGGGCACCTTGTGGTGAAGAAACGTATGAACCAATGGTTCCTGCGGATAACAGAATATGCCGACCGACTGCTGAATAGCCTGGACACGCTGGACTGGACAGATGCCATGAAAGAAATGCAGCGCAACTGGATAGGCAAAAGCACCGGAGCGGAAGTGAGTTTTGACATAGACGGCTACGCCGAAAAAATAAAGGTATTCACCACCCGCCCCGACACAATATTCGGTGTTGACTTTATGGTACTGGCGCCTGAGCACGAGTNNTATTTGGCGACAAGTACAATGGCGAAGAAGCATACAGTGATAAAGGCGGCACGATTGAGAACAGCGATTTTCTGAGCGGCAAAGAAGTGAAGGAAGCCATCAAACTGGCTATTAATGCAATAGTTGAAAAAGGCATAGGCCACGCCAAAGTGAATTATAAACTGCGCGATGCGGGCTTTAGCCGCCNNGTTGGTGGACATCATTACAACAGGTGAGCACAAAGCAGAAGTAACGAAGTATAAAGAATATGTGCAGAGCCGCAGCGAGCGCGAGCGTATGGCGGAGGTAAAACAGGTAACAGGTGCTTTTACAGGCGCGCATGTTATTCATCCGTTTACAGGCAATAAAGTTCCCGTATGGATATCAGAATATGTACTGGCAGGTTATGGCACAGGCGCTATTATGGCTGTACCCAGCGGCGACGACCGCGACCATGCATTTGCCAAACATTTTAACATACCCGTCACCAATGTATTTGGCGNNAAGTGGGCGATGTGCAGACTAATTATCGTTTGCGCGATGCAATTTTTAGTCGCCAGCGTTATTGGGGCGAGCCATTCCCCGTTGTGTACCAGGAGGGTATTCCGTACGGTATAGACGAAATAGGTGGCGATATCAACCAACTGCCGGTAGAACTGCCGCATGTAGACAGCTACAAACCCGGCCCCGAAGGTCAAGGGCCATTAGCTAATATTGATGAATGGGTACACACCCGCGAAGGCAACAGGGAAACCAATACCATGCCAGGCTATGCCGGCAGTAGCTGGTACTTCCTCCGCTATATGGACCCGCACAATGACGAAACCTTTGCAGACAGGAAAGCTACCGAATACTGGCGCGAAGTGGATATATACATAGGCGGCACTGAACACGCCGTGGGCCACCTCCTCTACAGCCGTATGTGGACCAAAGCCCTACACGACCTCGGCCATATCAGCTTCGATGAACCGTTTAAAAAGCTCATCAACCAGGGAATGATACAGGGTAGTTCGAGGTTTGTATATAGAGTAGATTTATTAAAAACTGAAGAAGATGGTAAAGTCTTTATTGGAGAAGTTTTTGAACGGAAGAATCCACTATATATCTCTCATGGAATATATGAGAAGTTGATACAAATGAGTTTTGAAGATAGGATTGATTTTATTCGCAACAGCGATATTTCGGATGCTACAAAACAAAGTTTTGTTTCACACTCATCTTTTCGAGCATTAGGCTTTGGACGTACAAGNNGTACAAGAGTTAATATTTCACTAGTAGATGGCGTAGAATTAGATATTGTAGCTTTCAAAAATTGGCGACCTGAGAATGCTGACGCAGAATTCATCCTCGAAGATGGCAAATACATCTGCGGTGCTGAGACAGAAAAAATGTCGAAGAGCAAATACAATGTGGTAAACCCTGACGACATTGTTGCGCAATACGGTGCTGATACCTTCCGTATGTACGAGATGTTCCTGGGCCCGATAGATGTGAGCAAGCCCTGGGATACTAAAGGCATAGAGGGCGTACACCGTTTCCTGAAAAAGATGTGGCGCCTGTACAACGATGAGCAGCAGGGCTGGATAGTGACGGGCGAAATAGCTACTGATGCGGAGTTAAAAGTGTTGCACAAAACCATCAAAAAAATAAGCGAAGACATAGAGAAATTCTCTTTCAATACTTCTGTCAGCCAGTTCATGATTTGCATTAACGAACTGACATCTGCTAACTGCCATAAGCGTGCCATACTTGAGCCTTTAGCTGTATTGATAGCGCCATTCGCCCCCCACTTTGCAGAGGAACTATGGCATGCTTTCGGGCATGAAGGCAGCGTGGTAGATGCTGCTTATCCGCAGTGGGAAGAACAGTATGTAAAAGAGAACAGCAAGAACTACCCTGTAGCCATCAATGGCAAGGCAAGGGCCGAAATGGAATTCCCGCTGGATATGGATATAACCGATGTAGAAAAAGCAGTACTGAGCAACGAAGTGGTCATCAAATGGATGGAGGGCAAACCGCTGAAGAAATTCATCTACGTACCCGGCAGGATGATAAACGTGGTGGTTTAAATACTGTTCCCCACTTCGCAAGGGTTAAGAGTAAAGGAAACGAATTAATTTCTTTCCTCGTCCTGCGCAATTTCCGCAGCCAGCCATGCTGACAAAGCTGCGGAACCAAAGGCATTCATATGATCCGGATCCTTCCAGAATTCAGGGCTTTGGTATATGCTATCAGGGGCTATCAACAGAGTACCTTTTGAACGATAGAAATCTGCTTCTTCAGGCTCAGGTATACCACCATACGCAGGCAGGTAAAGAAATAGCAATTTACAACCATTAACATCGGCTTCCTTTTCTATTCGCTCTAAATACGAAAAGGGATATTGGTTATTCCACCACCTGCTGATACCCGTAGCCCTTTGCCACGCCTTATTTTTCTCTTTTTTAGCAGCCAGTTCTGCCGGATTGCCCGCTTCATATGCGTTGAGATAGCCGTAGTATCTCTGNNCATACGCATGCTCAGCGCATTGTATATGTCAGTAACCATCCCCGGATTGTAGAATAACACCGGCATAAGCAGTTCTTCTGCCCTGGCAAAATATCCAAACTCCGGGTGTCCAACCCTGTTTTCTCTTTCGCTAACTTCTAATACTATATACTTCGGTTGCTTGAATAATAACAATTCCCTTGCGAAGCTGTAATGTAGGTTTCTGCCAAGCCTGCAATAGCCCAGATTAGCGATATGTACTCTTCGCGGTGTTACAAGCCTGGCTTCCAGCAACGAGTCGTTGACAGCGCATATCGTATGAGATGACCCGATAAAGGCGATATCTATCGGAGTGCGGTTCTTAAATATTCTGTCATATATCCAACTGCTCTGCCCCATACAGTTACCATTTACAAACGAAAACCCGTTTTGCCTGTCCAAGGGTACCACCAACAACAATACCCCGGTAAGTATTACCAGGCAGCAGAAAAGGGCAAGTCGTTTTAGAAATTTTCTGATACTATCGGGGTTATTTTATTAAAAGAGTAATACCCATACTAATTATTCAATGCAAAATGAGGGTTGTAAATGATACCGAATACATTGCCCCAGGGGTCTTTTACCGATGCCAATACAATACCTCCTCCTACGTCATTCGGCTGCTCACATTCGGTAGCGCCGGCGGCCAGTAGTTGTTCTAGCTTTTGATGAACATCCTCCACACCCCAATATGTGTGGATATTAGTTCCTTGCACATTATCAGCAGCTGCAGGGTGCAACCCCAGTTCATACCCGCCAACACTAAACCCTACGTAGTATTCAGTATTGAAGTAAGGCTCTATGCCCAGTATGTTTTTATACCACCCTATAGCAGCCGGCAGGTCGGTTACCATATATACAACTGTGCGTAATCCAAGAAAAGACGTTGACATACAATACGGTTTTTAACAGTGTTTATACATGTAAAACTATACCTTAGGTATCAATAAACATAGATTTTATGATTATTGGTGTAGCAGGCCCCTACTCGGCAGATACAGAAGCACAAAGACAACACAACCTGGATAATATGAACAAAACTGCGGCGCAGTTGCTGGCAATGGGACATGTACCGCTTATCGGAGTCAATGCGGCATTGCCTGTAATACGGTTTGCCAATGTTGACGACAAATACGAGGCTATCATGAAGATTTCCTTGGCTGTAATAGACAAATGCGATGCACTGCTGATGATTGCCGCTAGCCCTGGAGCCATCCGTGAGCGTGATTGGGTATTAGCTAAGGGCCTGCCTGTATATTTTTCAATAAAAGACATACCTGCAGAATAAAATTCCAATACCCATAAAGTTAAAACCTATATAACAACTCCGCGCAGATGGTATATCTTTGCAGCCGTTACAAAACAACAATCTGCCTGCATGGCCATACTTTTATTTTTTATTGCGCATCACTACCTCTCACTTTTTTCACAGACATTTTTTCAGCACCGCTATGGTGCGCACGGGGCTTTTACAATGAGTAAAGGCTGGGAACGGTTCTTTTTCATATTTACGTGGATAACGGAAGGATCCTCCTACCTGAGCCCGCGCGCATACGCTATCATGCACCGTATGCACCATGCCTATGCTGATACGGATAAAGACCCGCATTCTCCACTGCACCACAAGAATGTGTTTGCTATGATGTGGGCGACAAAAACCGTCTACACAAATATCTTTGAACGCAAAACTGAAGTAGAAGCCCGTTTTACCAAAAACCTGCCTGACTGGGACAGCTTCGACCGATTTGCACATGGATGGGGGCCCCGTATCTTCTGGGCTGCAGCCTACACTACATTCTATATTTTCTTTGCTACTTCCTGGTGGATGTTTCTGTTGCTTCCCATACACTTCACGATGGGGCCTATACACGGTGCCATCATCAACTGGTATGCGCATAAATACGGCTATAAAAATTTCCAACTGAAGAGCACGGCTGTTAACTTAATGCCAGTAGACATCATCATGCTGGGTGAAGGCTATCATAACAACCATCACAAACGTGCATCACACCCTAACTTTGGATTACGCAAATACGAGATAGACCCTGTTTATCCGTTTATTAAATTGTTTGCTGCAACGGGAGTCATTAAACTGAAGAAGCTGCCTACTGAGTTTATTGAAACTGATTTTTAATTATCGGTCTGTTGCGCAGCCAGGCCCTGCAGGTACGGTACAGCTTTTTGCAGCCTGCTGCCATACCAGCTAAACATTTCACCATCCACCAATATCACCTCAGCCTCAGGCAAAACGGCCTTTACTTCAGCTACATGCTGTTCTTTGAACGGGAATGGTTCTGAAGAAAGCAAAACAAGTTCCGGCTGATATGCTTTGAGTTGTTCCAATGTCAATTCAGGATAGCGGTCAGCATCGGCCAGTACATTCTGCCAGCCCATAGTCTGTATCATGCTATGGATAAATGTATCACGGCCTATACTCATCCATGGGTCGCGCCATATGAAGTAGGCTACACGTTTAGGTTTCGTGGCTTTGTTCAGGTCATTGAATCCCTGTATTATTTCCTCAACCAGTTGATTAGCCTTACCCTCCATGCCTGTCACCTGGCCAAGGGCCTGCATCATATTCCCCGCCTGTGGCAGGTTATGTATATCACTTATCCATACTGGAAATTCCTTTGCCAGTTCTTCTATCTGTTCTTTTTCATTCTCTTCTTTATTGGCGATAATCAGATCAGGTTTCAGGCTGCGTATTTTTTCAATATTCAGCTTTTTTGTGCCTCCAACCCGTTCTTTAGTCCTGAACCATTCTTCAGGATGTACGCAAAACTTAGTGATACCAACCACTTCCTTATCCAACCCCAGGTCATACAACAATTCTGTTTGCGAAGGCACTACACTCACTATTCGCTCAGGGTAATAATTGAACGTCACTTCTCTGCCCAACTGGTCTATCACTGTCTTCTGCATCAATCCAGCTTTTTATAATAAAACAAAACAAAGAAGGTAAACAGTACGTCCGCAGGAAAGATCACATCGGTAAAATAGACCTTATCCATTTGAGAGGTAAGTGCCATACGCATGATGAGGTTCAATGTGGTAAGGCCTACATAAGTATAACCTGCCAACTTCTTCATATCGCATACAAACAGCCATGCAATCGTATATGCCAGCATGTACAGTGGCTGCACAAGCAGCAAGCCTCCCACAGGATCAACAATCGCATCGTACACCAGGTACAGCAAGTAGGCTATATGTCCTACAGCTATCCATGGGAAGGCGACAGGTGGCTTTTGCCAGATACGTTTATAAAATGGCGTACTCATTTACTTGCTCAGGGCATTGATAATATCGTACTTGGTAAGTATGTGGTACTGGCCGCTATCGTCTTTTGCTAATACAGCACCATTCTCTTTATTGATGAAATTCCCAAGCCTGTCCAGCCTCAGCGACAACTCTACCACCGGCAGTGGAGCGTCCATTACATCTGCCACATTAAAGTCTTTCACCTCGTAGTTGTCTATCATCCGCTTGAACAGGCCAACCTGTGTTACAGAACCGGTTATTTCGCCGTTGCGCATTACGGGTATCTGCTCAATATCGTATTTCTTCATCAGGTCGATAGCCTGGTTTACTTTGGCATCTTCGTCAATGGTTACCAACCTGCGGCGGCCCAGGCCACCCAACAGGTCTCGTACTGTCTCCACATCCAGAAAACCCCTGTCCAGCATCCACTCGTCGTTATATACTTTACCTACGTAGCGGCTGCCGTGGTCGTGGAATATTACTACCACAAGGTCGGTAGGTTTCAGTTTGTCTTTCAACTGGTGCAGGCCTGCAATGGCGCTACCTGCTGAATAACCAACAAATATGCCTTCGTCTTTTGTGATTTTACGTGCCATTACCGCACCGTCTTTATCCGTCACTTGCTCAAAGTGGTCTGCAACTTCACGTATATAGTTCTGTGGCAAGAAGTCTTCACCTATTCCTTCTGTTATATAGCTATGCACTTCATTCATATCCAGCTCGCCGGTACGGTGCCATTTGGTAAGCAATGAGCCGTAGCTATCTATCGCCCAAACCTGAATATCCGGGTTTTGCTCTTTCAGAAATTTACCGGTACCTGTAAGTGTACCCCCTGTACCTGTAGCAACTACCAGGTGGGTTATTTTACCTTCTGTCTGCTCCCATATTTCAGGGCCGGTCTGCTCGTAATGCGCCTGGCGGTTGGCCAGGTTGTCGTACTGATTCACATACCAGCTATTAGGTATTTCTTTTGCCAGGCGAGCAGATACAGAATAGTAGGAACGGGGGTCTTCCGGTTCTACATCCGTAGGGCACACTATTACCTCTGCACCAAATGCTTTCAGTATGTCCGCTTTCTCCTTGCTTTGCTTATCAGTAGTGGTGAATATACATTTATAGCCACGTGCAATGGCACCCAGTGCCAGGCCCATACCTGTATTGCCCGATGTACCTTCTATTATTGTACCCCCGGGTTTGATAAGCCCCTGCTCCTCGGCCACGTCCAGCATTTTTATTGCCATACGGTCCTTAATAGAGTTACCGGGATTGAAATATTCCACTTTTGCATATACGGGGCAGGGCAGGCTGGCTGTTACCTTGTTCAGCCTTACCAGCGGGGTATTGCCTATGGTTTGCAGAATACTGTCATATACTTTCTTATCGGGAGTCATTGTTTTTCTTTTAAATACGGGGCGAAGGTAAAAAAAATATAGTAGCCAGTCGTGAGTCGTAAGTCATGAGTCGTGAGTAATAAGTTTTGTGTTGCCAATACAGCTATTTTGTTAACTATTGCCTGGACGGGTTTAACCATTGGGAATATTCTGTTCCTGTAACTTTTTGTAAATGAAATATTTAAACGCAGTTTGTTAACTTTTGTTAATCCTGCACGTGTTTTTTCTGGAAAAGCACATTTAATAAAAAACCCGCCAGAGGGGCGGGGGAACAAAACGGGTTTGAATGGGCGATGTGTGGTATAGGTTCGTGTTTTCATAGTTAGCATATTTTACTATAGACCCGTATCCTGAATGGCGGGGACAGGTAGCGGGATTTACGTAAATCAGTTCTGATTTACTATAGCAAAAATACAAAATTAGTATTAATATATCAAATTTAAATTACCTGGGTAGTGGTTTGGCGCGAGGCGGGCGAGTCCCTGTTCAGGAGACTCGCCCGGGAATAAAAGTAATTGACGTGAGTGCGTACGCCCCCGGTAATTATTCCGTAATTTTAATATGTGATGATAACAATGAAGATTCGGAGAATCTTTTAATAAATTAAGAGGCTATGAACAAGGTAATAAAATCAATATCAACATTAATCTTTATGTTACTGTTATCTCGGGATGTGAGCGGAGTAGAGTATCTAAAAAAGGTAACTGTGTTACCTGTAAGTAATGATACTATTAAGCTTGAAATTACTGCTGCCTTCCATTACGGCAGTGTTAGTGATTGTCCTGAAATGGTATACTTTGATACAGTTCATATCGGGAATAGTTTAACACTGAAAGTGTATTATGATGTGAGTGGGGTTTGGGCAGCAAATTTTTGTACGATTACAGATACGGTTACAATTGGCGTATTAACGAGCAATTTCAAAAAAATAGAGGTTGAGATGCACAATATCATGCATTTGCCAGCCGATTCGGACACAACTTTCAATACCCCCCCGTGGATTATTTGGTTGCCTCTAACTGTAAAAGAAGTATACGCTAATGAATCATTGACAATTTCACCAAACCCCAACAACGGGCAATTTGTTCTGCATGGTAATATAAATGGCGTATTGCGGCTTGACATTGTAGATATGACCGGGAGGGTGGTATATACTGATGATGCAGGTATTCAAGCTGTCACTTTTAGGAAGGAAATTGATATCAGTGATGCCTCGCCGGGATTATACATGTTGAGGTTGTACACTGGGAAGGGGATACTTATGAGGAAGCTGGTGATAGAATGATATGATGCTGCACGAGGACTAGGGCGCTAATGCACAGGAGCTGAGCAACGGTAGTGATATATGTGTATTAGTAAAGAGCAGCTATTCCAGATACGGTGCTGAACGAGGCAACTCCTTACAGCACAAGGAACATCCTCCTTGGCTACCTTCATAGGGGAAATTGTTGATTTAAATTCATTGGCGCCGGGTGTGTATGTAGTGAGGGTGAATGGTGCGGTGGCAGGAAGGGTGGTGAAAGAATAGTCGTTACTATACTCTCTGGCGACACATATTAAGATATTCACGCCACCAACCTTTCCAGCGCTGTTTTCAAATCCTCAGCACAGTTGACCAACATGCAATCGTTGAGCCCAAAGATGAAGAAATACTTGAGGGGCATGCGGAGTTTATCTAATTGCGCAATGAGCGCGTCCCTGCCCTCACGGGCATCGTAGATGATTTTGCGGAAAATCACTACGTTATTTTCCTTTTCAGCCTGCAATATGTCGCGGCTGCTGAGTGGCCTGCATACCACAGCCATTACGAGTTCTTTCCCACTCATTGTCTTTCTCTATATGTTGTAATAAAAAGCTTGCTTTCGCTTCAGGCAGGAGGTTCAAATAAATATACAGCTTAAACCGGCTGTTAATATCCTTCCAACCCGATTTTAACATTTTATTTGTTGCAGGATTATGGCACAGTAATTGATAATTAATCAACAATACATAACCGATTCAGACTTATGAAATCCATATTAATTACCTGCCTTGCAATCATTTTTGTTTTCAACATTTCTTCGTGCATAAAAAAGGATAACCCTAAACGATATTCTAGCGCCGATAGTATGAATATACGCTATAATGGCGGCTTTGCACCCGTAGCTGATATTCGTGTATACTCCATGGCAAACGGTAAAGTGCTGGAGGACACCAGTACACCTCCCGACAATATTTATGATATTGATTTGGGACCTGAAAAATTCAGCCGGGCGGCGTATATACTAAATGAAATACCGGGGCAACTACTGAAAGAGAACGGGGAACAATACGGCACAGGTACATATACTGATGCGGGAGGCGTGCAACTTACCGCATATATCAATGGCGTAGCATACTCCTGGTATTTTTCGGACTATACTGAGGAAATGCCCGAATATGCCCGTGTATTTTCCGATAAATTATTCGAGGTAAAACAGACACTTAAGAATTAAGCAAAAGCATATTACAGCACCAACAAGCCCTGTCTGTACAATGTATTCACAGGTTTATTATCCCAAAAGAGTTCGAAATCTTCGAGGCCTACAGCTTCATAATCATCTTTTACCTGTTGTAGTGTCAAAGTCTTTGCATTGCGGAGCGATAACTGCTGCAGCATAGCAGCCAGCCACAGGCCCTGCGGCTTATCCACTGTGATGCTGTGCTTACCTTGCTTATTGATAAACGTGAGCGATGCTTTCTCGTATTGCTCCCCTTTCTTATTCTTTACAAACAATTCCACCAACGGTTGTTTACCCAGCCATACCACTTTAGATGTGGGCTTCGCCATCCCCGGTTCTGCTTCATCTAAGGCTTTATTAATATAGTCAGCAGGCACTGTTGTCTTAGGGGTTTTGAAATCGAACCATTTGTGCAGGGGATAATCAAGGCAAGCGCCATGCATAAAATTCAGGAGCGACTTTTTCAAACCGAAGCTGAAGCTCTCATGGTCGGTANNCTGTTTGTGTAGGATAGCCATACATGAGGTATGCATGTACCATTATGCCGGCCTCTGTAAAATGCTTGTTGACACGAGCTACCTGCGCCACAGTAATCCCTTTTTGTATCAAGGCCAGCAGGCGGTCGGACGCTACCTCCAGCCCACCCGATACTGCTATACAACCCGATGCTTTGAGCAGCATACACAAATCGCGGGTAAAGCTTTTTTCAAAACGGATATTCGTCCACCAGTTGACTACCATGCCCCGGCGGATAATCTCCAATGCCAGTTCGCGCATCAGCGCCGGTGGTGCTGCTTCATCTACAAAGTGAAATCCCGTCTGCCCCGTCTGGGCTATTATTTCTTCCATCCTGTCGCACAATATTTGCGCGGATATGGGCTCATAGTTTTTGATATAAGGCAGCGACACATCACAGAAAGTACATTTTCCCCAGTAACAGCCATGCGCCATAGTCAGTTTATTCCAACGCCCGTCACTCCACAGGCTGTGCATCGGGTTAGTTACTTCAATCGCAGAAATATATTTATCCAGCAAAAAATCGCTGTAATCAGGCGTGCCTACCTGACCCTGTTTATAGTCGCTGCAAGAGGGGTTGTTGAAATACTGCACTCTACCATCCACTAATGCATAAGTACGTTTTAATTCTTCAATCGCACAGTTGCCNNAGTTGCCGTCCACGTACTTCAGCAGTTGTTCTATCGGTGTTTCTCCGTCGTCCAGTGTTATAAAATCGAAGAATTCAAACACCCTGTGGTCAGACAAAGAGCGCAGCTCCGTATTAGGGAAACCACCACCCATCACAACTTTCACTGCAGGGTAATGCTGCTTCAGCCATTGCCCGCAACGGAAAGAAGCGAACAAATTACCCGGGAATGGAACAGATAATGCCACCATGTGTGGTTGTACATCAGCCATTCTTTTGCTAAGTATGTCTACCAGCAACGTATCAATATAACTGTATGGCTGTTGCAGCGCCTCATACAATTCATCGAAACTATTGGCGGAGCGCCCCAGCCTTTCGGCATAGCGGCTGAAACCAAAATGACTGTCCACACACTCCTGTATCAAATCAGATAAATCCTCGAGGTACATGGTGGCCAGGTGCTTGGCTTTATCCTGAATGCCCATGCTGCCAAATACAAGGTCCAGGCCGTCGAGCTGGGCAAAACGGCTTGCCTCCGGCAGGAAATCGCGCTTGCAGATAAGGTGTGCCAGTGTGGGGTCTTTGCCCTGCAAAAAGCTGATGACTGCATCTATGGTATTGATATAGTCATCCTGCAAAGCCAGTATGCGCTGCGCATTGTCGCTCCACTCTTTGTTGCTATCTACCAGCGCAAACAACTTCCTTAACCCTGCCTTGCTGAATAAGGCCAGCGTCACTTCAATACCCATATCGGCCTGCACAGCGGGTATACCTTTAGTGTTAAGGAAGCCCTTAAGGTATGCAGTAGCAGGGTACGGCGTATTCAGCTGCGTAAACGGGGGTGTTATTAATAGTATGGGTGCTGTCAATGTAGCAATGCTTAAGCTGCAAAGGTAGTGTTAAAGGGTTAATGGTTAATAGGGTAAGACGTTAATAGGTTAATAAGGCAATAAGGTACTACGGGTTACAAACAGGCATACTTTTCTTCCATCATCTGTTGCAGTTTCTGTTTCCTGTCTGCCCATTCTTCTTTTATGATGCTGAACATGGCGGTGTGCCTCGGGCTGCCGTCACCATTTACCAGGTGGTTGCGCAGCGTGCCCTCGTAAGTAGCGCCTATGCGCTGTATGGCACGTTGGGAGCGCAGGTTGAAATGAGCGGTTTTTAATTGAACCCTGTTGGCATCCATCTGTTCAAAAGCATAAGTCAACAAAAGGAGTTTACATTCTTCATTATACCCCTTTCCCCATATGGAGGGCATATACCATGTCCAACCTATTTCGATTGTTTTGTGTGCTGCGTTTATATCCCCGTATCGTGTAGTGCCTATTATATCACCACTATCCTTATTCACAACTACAAAGGGGTAATGCTGCCCGGTTGCCTTCAGCTCCATTGCCTCTTGCAGGAAAAAGTCCATAACGCCATCATCGGCGCCATTGCGCCCGTAATACTCCCATATCTTATCGTTCTTTGCCAATGCCCTGAGCGTATCAAAATGTTCAGGCGTAAGCGGACGTAATTCCACTTTCCGTCCGGCTAAAATAAGGGGGTCTTGAATCCATGCCATACTGAAAATATCAGGCCGCAATTTATGCCAATTACCTACATCTTCACCACCCTGCCCGCAGCATATGTTAGGCCGGAGCGGTTGTTGATGAGATAAAAGTACGGCCCCAACGGCAGCCAATCGATAGGTACAGATATAACATTATTACCGGGATTGTACATGGCATAAGTTGTACGGTACACAGCTTTGCCTGTTGCATCTACCAATTGAACAGCCAACTCGTCGCGCTGCTGTACGTCCAGGTTAAAATATACTTCAGATACGGCAGGGGTGGGGGATACANNTTCAGATACGGCAGGGTTGGGGAATACAGTTACATCCATGCTGCGATTGAAGTTGACAATCCCCGCAGCAGCATCACTGTATTTGTACAATTCATTACCATCGGCACCATAGGCACTAAAGTACAGGCTGCCCTTATACTCAACCATACCCATCGGGTTAATATTAACTGCTGAATTTGTATTAATGTCCGCCACCATCACGGGTGAATTCGTACCATCCATCATCCAAAGCTCGCGCCCGTGCATACCATCATCGGCTGTGAAGAATAACTTATTGGCATACCGTATGAAACCTGCGGGCGTGCTGTTNNAGTAGCCACGTGCGCATGTTGGTTTGTAGTATAATTGTATTTGTACAGTTGAAAACCTGTACTGCCATCGTTGCCAGCAATATAGAGTTCGTCGCCAACAGCAGCAATTACAGGCAAACCATCAGCATGTGCAGCTAAACCTTCAGCTGTGCCGGCGTTAAGGTCGGTAAGCCGTTGCAGACTAGTACCGTCATATTTATACAACTCCCTGCCATAGCTTGGTGATGAAGCTGTGAAAAACAAAACGCCAAATACATTTACCAGGCTGGCTGGTTCGCTACTGGTGTCGCCAGGGTATATATCGCCCACCATCGTCACCAAGGTAGTTGACGGATTGTATTCAAACAATTCCCTGCCCTTATTCGGGTCAAGGGCAGTAAAATATATTCGGCCATTCACTTCGGTAATCCATGCCGGGTCGCTACCCGGGCCTGAATTTATAAAACTAAGCTGCTCGGCAGTTTTCGTCGCCGGTGTATACTGCCATAGTTCTTTGCCGTTTGTGCCATTTGTCGCATCAAAATAGAGTTTTCCATTGGCTGCAATTATTTCGTCAATTTCAGAGCTGTTAAGCCCTGCGGCTATATCACTTTCCAACATAGTGTTCACCCCACCGTCATTACTGTACAGTTCCAGGCCGTTAGCACCGTTATCTGCCGGAAAATACAGCTTATCACCTAACACAGCCATCCTGGCTGCAGGACTGTTCGGTGCACAGTCAGTAGGGCCCGGGTAAATGTCTTTCGCCGGGTTGGTATTCACACCGTCATGCGCCCAGAGTTCGTAACCTTTAAAACCATCGTCAGCAAAAAAGTATAACCTGTAATTAAAAACGGTAAGTCTTGAAGGGTGAGAAGAAAAAATATCCGGCATAATGTTTTTGACCTGGACGGGCTGTGCCGGGCAAAATGCGGCATATAACATCAGGGGAATAAGGAACAGATATCGCATAAAGGGTCTTGTTTGGCAAATTAAGTTACGCAAAAAACAATAGCTATACTATCAAACATTATACCACATAACAGTTTTGTGACAATTGATTAACGTGCCTGTTTCTGCAATAGTATATTCCACACCCGATATTTTACCCGCTGCAAACCAAATAGTTGTGTTCTTTAACAAAACAATTTCCGTTTATACGTGTTTTCATTAAAGGCATAAGTCATTATTCACTAAAACTTATAGTTATGGAAAACATAGCGAAAAAACACGGAAAACTACTATGCTTCACGCCGTTTGTATTGTATTCATTATGGACCGTCTACTTCTTCGCCAGGGTGCAGGAAGAGGTAGTAACATCCAGCATATCCGACCACTTTGCATGGGTAACGGCCATGACGATGAACTACACCAGTTTGTGGATATCACTCACTATCATTTGCGCTATAACGGGTATTATCCTGCTCTATTTTATTGTGCACCTGGCAAGGCTGAGGGCTATGCCGGCGGGCACTAAGTTATTCTGGATGGTGATACTCACCACCTTTGGCGCCTTTGCCTTTATGGTGTTCTACTTCGCAGAGTTGAGAAATGAGCCAACATTTGTAAATGTGTATCCGAGTATTGAGTAGGTGAGTTTATTTCACCTGCTTCAAATACTCTACCACCTGCCCCACGGGCAGGCCCATCACGTTGTAATAATCCCCGTTTATTTTTTCAATACCCACCATGCCAATCCATTCCTGTATGGCATAGGCACCAGCTTTGTCGTATGGATGGTAATGTGCAACGTAGTGCCTGATTTGTTCTTCAGTCAGGCTGCGGAAATAAACTTCAGTAACAGCGGAGAAGCTTTGAACATCACTTCCTTTTTGAATGCATACGCCACTGACTACTTCGTGCATACGTCCCGAGAGTTTTTTCAGTATGGCGATAGCATCATCTTCATTCACGGGTTTCCCCAATATCTCATTATCCAACAACACTATGGTATCGGCTGCAATGATGATTGAATCAGGGTTATTTTGTGCAATCACAGCAGCTTTCTCACGTGCCAGGTGTTCAGGCACCTGCTCACCGGGCATACCAGCCGGCGGAGTTTCATCGATATCTGCTATGCGTATCTCAAATGCTATTTCAGCCAGTTCCAGCAGTTGTTTCCTGCGTGGCGACTGCGATGCCAGTATTATATCAGTCATTAGTTTGAAAATAATAAATGATGAGCGAAACAACGCCCAATACCATAATGATTTTCAGGTAACGGCTTGNNAAATACATCCAGCATAGTATCGGCACTGCCAATCCTGCCAGTACATATATACCTAACACATACCATTGCTCTTTCAGCAGCTTTACGGCGCCTATCACCAGTGGTATAACCGTAAGTACGCCCAGCAACTGTGTGAACCTGGCGCTACGTAGCAAGCCCCATTTTATAGGCATAGTTACGCAACCCTGCTCCGCGTCACCTTTAAAGTCCTCCATGTCCTTTACTATCTCACGCATCCATGTGAGCATAAAGGCGAAGAATGCATAAGTGCCCAGCACCCATACAGGATTAGGTATCAACGCACGACCCGTATGTATGAAAAAGTCTTCGTACAGGTAGTAGCGGATAGCATTTTCGTAGAGCATGAGAACTGCTATGGTAAATGCTGTAAGGACAGAAACAATTACATTGCCCGATACAAACCTGCGCTTAAAAGTGGTGGAATACAACCATAGCATGAGTGTACAACCTAACTGCATTGCTATAAAGCTGTAATGCCCTGCCCGGCGTGCTACTATTATGGCCAGGAATAAGCCGATTAAGTTTAACACTGTATGTACCAGTATAGCCAGCTTAATGGGTATTCGTTTTTCGAGTATCAGTTTTTCAGGGCGATTGATGACATCAATCNNACGCAACCCCACGCGAATAACTGCGTGAGGAATACGATAACCAGGTTCTGCCAACGTACCAGTTTCAGCCAGGCCATGTTCTTTATTAATGCGATAATACGTTAATGTGCTAATGCGATAATTACGCGTACTGAGGAAAGAGCTTATCTACCCCAACCACCGGGATTTTGCCTCCACGCTTCCAGCGATTGTTTTTGTTCTGCCGTTATTAGGCTCTGCTCCTCTGCTACTTCCATAAGCGCTGTATAGTTGCTGATGGTAAACAATGGTACCTGTGCCTTTTCCATTGCCTCTGCTGCAGCGTCAAACCCATAGGTGAACAACGCACACATGCCTATCACTTCACCGCCCGCTTCGCGTATCGCATCAACCGCCTGCAGGCTGCTCTTGCCCGTAGATACCAGGTCTTCTATCACAACCACTTTCTGCCCCTGCTCCAGTACACCCTCTATCTGGTTGCCCATGCCATGCTCTTTAGGTTTGCTGCGTACATATATCATCGGCAGTTTCAGCAGGTCGGCAGCCNNCTACCCCGGCTATTACTTCAGCATCAGGAAAATGCTCCAGCACCATATTGGCCAGTTCGCTCTTCACAAAATCGCGTATGTAAGGGAAAGACAATACTTTACGGTTATCGCAATATACCGGCGACTTCCAGCCCGACGCCCATGTATATGGCTGTTGCAGGTTGATTTGTAATGCCTTAATTTGCATTAATTTCTCGGCAAAATGTTTTTGAGTACTCATAACCGCTCAAACCTACGCCAAATGTATAATTTTACAAAAGAATGGACTTCGCCCAAAAGATATATATCAATAATAAACCACTCATCCTTACTACCGATGCCCGTGCTTATATAGCCGGCAACCCGGTAGCGGAGGGATAAATATATTTTGAGGGGGCGTTTCCCCGCCATTTCAGGCTGGCATTGCAACACATAGGCAAGCCCGGCACCCTGGGGGCTATTATCGAAGATTTTTCGCCCGAATCATTACAGGAAGAATTATATGAACTTTTCACCCCTATAGATGCAGGCGGCGGCGTGGTGCTGAACGAAAATAACGAGGTGCTGATGATATTCCGCCGCGGCAAGTGGGACCTGCCCAAAGGTAAATGCGATGAAGGCGAAACGATAGACGAATGCGCACTGCGCGAGGTGAGCGAAGAGACCGGGCTGCACAAACTGAAACTGGGAGAAAAGATTTGCGACACCTACCATGTGTACAGCCAGAACAAACAAAACCTGCTGAAACGTACTGCCTGGTACAAAATGAAAGGCACGATAAAAGAAGAACCGGTACCGCAGGCAGAGGAGAATATACAGGAGGTGCGCTGGGTGAACGACGAAGAGCTGCCACTGGTTGTGNNGTACAAGTCTTACGAAGCAATAAGAGAAGTAATGCAAAAAGCGGGCGTAACATGGTAGTGTAACCCTGTTTACACTGCATAAATCTGCGTACTATTATTTTTGCGATTATCTGCATACTTTCAGGCAATCAATATATAACCTAATGAACAACGGCATAGTTGGCAAAATAATTTTCTGGCTGGCACTCATCATTTGTGCCATGCCTTTTATGACACCGCCTTATGCGCTGTTCTTGGGTTTGTTGCTTTCTTTCTTTATTGTTAATCCATTAGGCAAAAAACGAAGTAAATACACTGCATTCCTGCTGAAAGCATCTATAGTCGGGCTGGGCTTTGGCATTAATATCAATACCGCATTGCAGGCGGGTAAAGATGGTTTCATTTACACTATTATTTCAATAGCCGGCACCTTGATAGTGGGTATACTCATTGGTAAAATGTTCAAGGTGGACAAGGTAACATCTTACTTGGTATCTACCGGTACAGCTATATGTGGTGGTAGTGCTATAGCGGCAACCGCACCTGTAACTGATGCCAAAGAAGAACAAATCAGCGTATCGTTGGTAGTGGTATTCGTGCTCAATGCAATTGCGCTGTTTATCTTTCCTGTCATAGGTCATATGCTCGATTTGTCACAATCACAATTNNGCGCAGCCAGCACCTATGGCGAGGAAGCGTTGAACATTGCTACTACCATCAAACTTGTCCGCGCACTATGGATTATTCCCCTGGTAGTGCTCACGGCATTTATTTTCAAAAAGAAGGGTACCAAAACAAGCATCCCCTGGTTTATAGGACTATTCGTTTTGGCCATGCTCATTAGTTCTAACGTGCCGCAACTGGAACCTGTGACACCCTATATAGTACGGGCAGCTAAAAGCGGATTTACCATTACGCTTTTCCTGATTGGCTCTGGCCTTTCGTCTAAGGCGCTTAAATCTGTTGGCAGCAAGCCTTTATNNGTTGCTCTGGGCACTGGTATCGGTGGTCAGCCTGGCTGCAATACTTTATGTTATATAAATAAAAACAGGGCTTTCGCCCTGCTCTTATTTCACTACCTGTATCGTTTGCCTGTGTATTGTTCTTGCTTCTTTTCTAGCGATTAACAAGTAAGTACCGGCACTTATATCAGCA
>DINJ01000195.1 GCA_002423665.1 Bacteroidetes bacterium UBA5543
ACGCCCCCACCCGCAAAAGCCATAGTAGCCTGCTCCCTGGTCTGCTTCTCCAGTATGGTATCGCCTATGATGCCAAAGTAGCCGTCATGACTGAAGTCACTGTACGTGCCCACGCCTGCATTTGCGCGATACGACATATTCTCCCGTACCCAGCGCTTGTATTGCACCATACTTGGCCCGCCAAACTTTTCATTGCTGAAGTTGGTTTCACCCACAAGGCCTATTTCATTCTTAGGGTATCTGAGCAAGAGGATATCTGTTTTGATATCCTCTTGTGCAAAGGTGTTGCCACCTGCAAGTATAGCTAATAATATGAGGGCGATGCGCATAAGTCAGTTTTAGTGGTTTTCAACATGAAATTATCTATTAATCGTTGACGATGTACGAAACCCCAATCAGATTGTACAATCTTAACAATGGCACTACCCATATCAAAACCTGTAATTGATATAGAAGCGTTGCTGCAACTCACCCATGTCAAACACGAAGTTGTTGTAATTGCCCAGTGTTGCCTGGTTGGCTACCATCATTCCTGATACCATTGCGGACAATTCAGTGCCTATCACCAACCGTTTAAACACAAATTTCGTGCCTATGTAAGGGGTACTGTCCAGCACGAACAGTGATGACTCCTGCGACATAAATGCCTTTTGCTCGTACGTATAAGAACGTTCATCGCCTGTTATCATGGCTGTTTCCTTTATGGTTGAAAAATGGGTGTACCCGTTGCCGTAACCGCCCCTTAATTCAACAGCCGCATACAGGTAACACTTCCCTTTGAACTGTTGCTGTATATCCAGCCCCGCACCTACAAAGACCATAGACATATTGGTGGAATAGGACTTGTAGTGCGAGGTGTCGTTCTTTATGATTTCGGGCGTGGTTATTTCTTCACTCCAGTAGCCACCTGCTGCAACCGATAGCCTGTAACCCANNCGATCTCGTTTCTCCTGTTTTTGGGCTCTGCAGGAATAGGCTCCACTTCCTGTGCCTGTGTAATGGTTGACGCTAATAGTGCTGTAGCAAACATGCCTGCGATTTTCATATCGTTGGTTTTTGATTCTTGCCAAGAACGCAGGCTGCGTAAAATTTATTGCAGGAAAAAGCCACCATTTTACAGGTGGCTTTCGTGCAATATTATTTGTTAACAGGCGTTACAGCGCAGCTTCGTAGCGCCTGGCAACTTCTTCCCAGTTAATCACGTTCCATATCGCGCCCAGGTAGTCGGGGCGTTTGTTCTGGTATTTCAGGTAGTAAGCGTGCTCCCATACGTCAATGCCCAGTACCGGAGTACCTTTTACTTCTGCTATATCCATCAGGGGGTTGTCCTGGTTGGGGGTAGAGCATACAGCCAGTTTGCCGTTCTGCACAATCAGCCATGCCCAGCCACTGCCGAAACGGGTAGCACCTGCGTTGTTCATTTGTTCTTTCAGGCTGTCCAGTGAGCCGAAAGCGTCGTTAATAGCATCAGCCAACTTGCCTGAGGGTGCGCCGCCATTGGGACCCAGTATTTCCCAGAACAAAGTATGGTTGTAATGGCCGCCGCCATTGTTGCGCACTGCCATGGGGTATTTAGAGATATTAGCCATCAGGTCTTCCANNTAGTGCCTTCAATGGCTTTGTTCAGGTTAGTTACATAGGCGTTGTGGTGCCTGTCGTGGTGAATTTCCATTGTCATTGCATCGATATGCGGCTCCAGCGCATCAAATGCATATTTCAGATCAGGAAGTTTGTGTGCCATGATATATTGTTTTTAAATTTTAATAAAATATAGACATGCAAAGCTAACCCTTATGGCATGGAATTAAAAATCTGCTTGGCTTATATAAAAATAGCGAAAGCTGATACATGGCTCATATGGCTATAATAAACACATTTACCTCCTTTATGTTCGGATAGAAAGAATATAATAACCTGATAGGCATACATCCTTATCTTTGATGCTCTTATAGAAGCACATGAGCTTACCCTCTATTTCATTAAAAAGGCCGGTATTTGCTATCGTGATGAATATCATCATCGTGATATTCGGCATTATTGGCTTCGACTTTTTGGGTATACGGGATTATCCATCTATCGACCCGCCCATTATCAACGTGCGTACATCATATGCCGGTGCCAACCCGGATATAGTTGAATCGCAGATAACCGAACCTTTAGAGAAATCTATTAATGGTATTGCCGGTATTAAAAGCATATCGTCTACCAGTGCATTAGGCAGCAGTAATATTACGGTGGAGTTTGACCTGGGTGTAGACTTGGAGGCTGCCGCCAATGATGTGCGCGATAAGGTGTCGCAGGCCGTGCGCAACCTGCCGCAGGATATTGATGCACCGCCCGTTGTATCGAAAGCTGATGCAAGTGCGGGTANNCGACAAGAAACCAGTTGCAACTGACGGAGTATGCAGAGAACGTATTGCTGGAAAGATTGCAGACCATACCGGGTGTAAGTAATATACGTATATGGGGAGAGAAGCGCTACTCTATGCGCCTGTGGCTGGACCCGCTGAGGATGGCGGGTTATGGTATTACCTTCCCCGATGTGCAGCAGGCACTCAACAGGCAGAATGTAGAACTGCCGTCAGGCAAGCTGAGTGGCAGCCAGACGGAACTGTCTGTACGCACTTTCGGCAGGTTGTACAGCGAAGAGGACTTCAACAACATGATTGTCAAAAACGTGGATGGCACTGATATCCGCTTTGGTATGATTGGCGAAGCCGCCTTGGGGCCTGAGAACGAAGAAACAATACTGAAAGAAAGTAATACACCTATGATAGCCCTGGCGGTAACACCGCAGCCGGGCTCTAACTACGTAGCCATTGCCGATGAATTTCATAAGCGCTACGAAGAACTGAAAAGCGAAGTGCCTGAGGATATGACGCTAGGCATCGCATACGACAACGCCCAGTACATCAAAAAGTCTATTAAGGAAGTAGAAGAAACATTATTCATAGCCATAGCGCTGGTAGTGTTGATTATATATTTATTCTTCCGCGACTGGCTGATAGCCCTGCGTCCGTTATTGGATATACCCGTCAGCCTGATAGGGGCTTTCTTTATCATGTACCTGATGGGCTTTTCCATCAATATACTTACCCTGCTGGCAATTGTACTGGCAACGGGTCTGGTGGTAGACGATGGTATAGTAGTAACGGAAAATATATACAAGAAGCTGGAAAAGGGCATGGACAAAATGCGTGCAGCCCGCGAAGGCAGCGAGGAGATTTACTTTGCTATCATTGCCACTTCTATCACACTCGCAATAGTATTTCTACCCATCATATTCCTGCAGGGCTTTACTGGCAGGCTATTTACCGAGTTTGGTGTAGTGGTAGCAGGTGCAGTACTTATTTCCGCTTTTGTATCGCTGACACTTACGCCTGTACTCAATGTATTCCTGACGAAGAAAACGCACAAACCTTCGCGCTTTTATGTAAAGTCAGAGCCCTTTTTTACAGGGATGGAAAAAAACTATACACGTGGGCTGGAATGGGTAATGAAACACAAGTGGACGGCCACGGCAGGTATCCTTGTATCTTTCGGACTGATAGTGCTGATAGGGACGCCCAGGCAGAGCGAACTG
>DINJ01000097.1:0-209 GCA_002423665.1 Bacteroidetes bacterium UBA5543
GAACACGCCGTGATATCCGGCTTCCTGCAGCCCTTTTTTGCCAGGGTGACAACAGCAATCCCACTGAAGAAACGCTTTGCGGGCTTTATCAACCCGCTGCGTACTATCAGTTTCTACGTACAGCCGGGCGATGATGAAATAAATAATTCAGAAACAACGGCATAGAACAAGGGAATAATTATTAATTTTTAGCTTTGCTACCACAACAC
>DINJ01000097.1:418-4729 GCA_002423665.1 Bacteroidetes bacterium UBA5543
TGGCGAGTTGATAGGCCGTTACTATATCCAGGACCGTTCAGCATCGGAATACCACGAAATATCCCCTAACGTATTTAACGCCCTTATAGCTACAGAAGATTCACGTTTTTATGAGCACTCAGGTGTTGATGGCCGGGCTGTGTTGCGTGCGGTAATATTAATGGGTAGCGAAGGAGGTGGTAGCACTATCACACAGCAGTTAGCTAAAAACCTCTTCCCGCGTGAAGATGGCGGCAAGTTCAAGCTGGTAATACAANNTGTGAAACTGGAAAAGCAGCTGACCAAAAACGAGATAATCACCCTCTACCTGAACACTGTCCCCTTCGGCAGTAATGTATATGGTATCAGGAACGCCTCCCTTACCTTTTTCAATAAGACACCGGACAAACTTAAAGTGGAAGAAGCGGGTGTATTGATAGGGATGCTTAAAGCAAGTACCTATTACAACCCTAAGCGTAACCCCCAAAATTCGCTGCGCCGCCGCAATACTGTTATTGACCAGATGGCCAAATACGGCTACCTGACTGTGAAAGAAGCACACGAACTGAAGAAAAAACCGATTGTGCTTAATTACCACAAAGTAACCCACCACGATGGTTTAGCCCCATACTTCAGACAGATAGTAGAACTGGAGGTAAAAGACGCACTGAAAGACGTAAAGAAAGCAGACGGCACACCTTACAACATCTACAAAGACGGCCTGAAAATTTACACAACTATTGATGTAAAAATGCAGAAATACGCTGAGGAGGCTGTTGAACAACATATCAAAGAGATACAGCAACTCTTCGTTGGACAGCGCAGGTATAAAGACGGCACCGTATGGGATGAATACAAACAATACCTGGATGCTGCCATCAAAGCTTCACCACGTTACCGTGCATCAAAAGACGAGGGAAAATCGCACGAGCAGGCATTGGCGGATATGAGTACACCTGTAAACATGACAGTATTCGCCTGGAACAAAGATTATGAGATTGATACGACCATGACCCCGATAGACTCCATCAAATACATGAAGATGATGTTGCAGGCTGGCTTCATGGCTATGGATCCCTTTACAGGCGAGGTAAAAGCATGGGTGGGTGGTATCAACCACACTTATTTCCACTACGACCACGTAAATAAAAACACCCGCAGGCAGGTGGGGTCAACCATCAAGCCACTACTCTACTGCCTCGCTGTGGACAATGGTTATTCTCCATGCGGTATAGTTTCTACCGCACCTCAGAGTTTCCCCACTATAGCCAACTACGATGCGGGTGGCTCTGAAAAAGGGCCTATGACGATGAAACAGGCTTTGGCAGGTTCTATCAACAACGCGGCATTATATCTTATCAAGCAGGTGGGTATCAACTCTTTTGCAGATTTTATTGAGAAATGCGGTGTGGATGCACATATAGACAAAGTACCATCACTCGCGCTCGGCGTGCCCGACATATCATTGTATGAAATGCTGCAGGCATATACCATGTTCCCTACGGGTGGTACCAATGTACAACCACTCTTCATCACCAAAATAGAAGATAAAGACGGTAACGTACTCAAAGCATATGTACCATCACAAAAAGAACTCATCAACAAATACACCGCCTTCAAAATGGTACGTATGATGCAGGGTGTTGTGGACTTCGGTACTGCTAAAAGGATACGTTACAGGTATAAATTGGAAGGTGATATAGCGGGTAAAACAGGTACTACTAACAACCAGGCCGATGCTTGGTTTATAGGATATACGCCACAATTGTTAGCAGGCTCATGGGTGGGTTGCGACGACCGTTACCTGCGTTTCGGCACTACCAACCTGGGCCAGGGAGCTGCGGCTGCATTGCCTATATGGGCGTACTTTATGCAGCGCGTATATGCCGACCCCTCACTAGGTATCAAACGGGATGCTAAGTTTGAAGAACCTGAGGATTATAACGAATGTGATGCAAGCATAGATGCACCTGGCGTCAACTACGGAGGAAGACAGGGAGGAATGGATTTAGAACACAGTGAGCGTGCCCCTACTATTCCGGACAGCGAATGGGGCAATTAATTTAAAGTACCACAGCATTTATGATTATGAAGGGTAAGATCGTCAACGACCCTGTATATGGATTTATCCGTTTCCCGGAACCCGAAATACTACAGCTGATTGACCACAGATGGTTCCAAAGACTGCGGTATATCAGGCAAATGGGCCCAGCTCACTTGGTATATCCCGGTGCTGTACACACCCGTTTCCATCATTCTTTGGGAGCAGTGCACCTGATGGGCAAGGCCCTGGACGAGTTGCGGGCTAAAGGTGTTGCCATATCAGAGCAGGAAAGCCTGGCGGCACGCATAGCCATATTGATGCACGATATAGGGCATGGGCCCTTTTCGCATGCGCTGGAGCATACTTTGGTGGAAGGCGTAACACACGAATATCTTTCAGGGCTGATCATGAACGAGCTGAACCGGGAATATGACGGTATGCTCAGCAACGCAATCCGGGTATTCGACCAATCTTATGAAAAACCATATCTGCACCAGTTAGTCTCCAGCCAGCTGGACGTAGACCGTATGGACTACCTGAACAGGGACAGCTTTTACACCGGCGTGTCCGAAGGTGTAATTGGATATGACAGGATACTGAACATGCTCACCGTCAAAGACCATCACCTGATGGTGGAGGAAAAAGGTGTACACTCGGTAGAAAAATTCGTCATTGCCCGCAGGCTGATGTACTGGCAGGTGTACCTGCATAAAACCGTTGTGGCTGCCGAGTTTATGTTGTTGAATGTGTTAAAACGTGCCCGCCAGCTTATTCATGCCGGAGAAAAGCTATACGCAACGCCCACGCTTAAGATTTTTCTGGAGAACTCATTCTTATCGGAAGATTTCCGCCGAAACATAGAAATAGAAGGGAGGCCTGTTTTGAACTGGTACACGCTGCTCGATGACAACGATATTTTTATTTCGATGAAAGAGTGGCAGCACCATTCCGACCCGGTTTTGTCGAAACTGGCAGAGTGCCTTACCAATCGCGAATTATTCCGTATCCGGATGATGGACAAGCCGCTTTCAAAGAAAAAGGAAGAAAGCCTGCTTGCCTTGATCAGGGAAAAGATTATCGCAGATCCGGAGGATGCAAAATATTTTTTGATGTCCGATGTTATTACTAACAGTGCATACAATAAACACGACGAAAATATCTTTGTCCTTTATAAAGATCACACCATAAAAGAATTGAACGAAGCTTCCGATATTAATTTGTCAGTGTTGTCGAAGGCTGTTCGCAAGTATTTTGTGTGTTATCCTAAAGAATTGGACATTTATTAGTTAAAAGTTATATTTGCATCGCAAAAAAAACGGATAATGGAGTTTAAAGCTACGGACATTGCGTCATTTCTCAATGGAGAGATCGTTGGGGATAGCGATGTAAAGGTTTCGAATGTTTCGAAAATCGAAGAGGGGAAAGAAGGAACTCTGGCTTTCCTTGCAAATCCAAAATATGAACATTATATATATGAAACCAAAGCATCTATTGTTTTGGTGAATAAATCATTTGTTCCGCGGAAGGAAATCAACGCTACACTTATTAAAGTAGAGGATGCTTACAAAGCATTTGCTTCGTTGCTGGATCTTTACGTGCAGGCTACCACAAAAGTTAAAACAGGTATTGAACAGCCTAGTTTTATCGCTGAAGGTGTTGCCCTGGGCGAAGGTATTTATGTGGGAGCTTTTGCCTATGTTGGGCAGGGGGCAAAAATTGGCAACAATGTTCAGATTCACCCGCAGGTGCACATTGGTGAAAATGTGAGTGTTGGCGATGGCAGTATTATTTATGCCGGTGCCAAAATTTACGCTGATACGGTGATAGGAAACCGTTGCATCGTTCATTCGGGAGCAGTAATTGGTTCCGATGGGTTTGGATTTGCCCCGCAAGAAGACGGTACCTACAAAAAGATACCGCAGATTGGAAATGCTATTTTGGAAGACGATGTGGAAATTGGAGCCAATACCACCATCGATTGCGGAACAATGGGACATACCATTATCCGCAAGGGAACCAAAATTGATAACCTGGTGCAGATCGCACACAAGTGCGACATTGGCGAACACAATGTTTTTGCCGGTCAGGTAGGAATTTCCGGATCAACCAAAGTTGGAAATTATAACAAATTTGCCGGTCAGGTAGGACTGGGAGGGCATATAACGGTTGGAGACCATATTACAATTGGAGCACAGTCCGGTGTTGGACAAAATGTGAAAAGCGACCAGGTATTGTTTGGATCTCCGGCCTTTGAGATTAAGCAGGCAATGAAGGCATATGTAGCTATC
>DINJ01000176.1:0-251 GCA_002423665.1 Bacteroidetes bacterium UBA5543
CCGCTCATGGCTTCCCAGTTACCATCGAAGGCTATACCTACCCACTCACCATTGGCATTGATAATTGGGCTACCTGAGTTACCACCTGTAATGTCGTTGGTGGTAATGAAGCAGGTGCGCAGTTGACCTTGCTCATCAGCATACTTACCGTAGTCCTTCTTCTTGTGCAGGTCCAGCAGTTCCTGCGGAGCGTCGAACTCATCATCACCTGCTTTGTACTTGGCTACAAAGCCATCCAGCGTAGTGTAGTA
>DINJ01000176.1:284-9240 GCA_002423665.1 Bacteroidetes bacterium UBA5543
ATTAGCGAACACATACTCGGCATAATCAGCAAAGGTCTGGTCCATATTGCTGTTAGCATACTTTTTGAATATGATATTCTGATACACTTCAGGGTGCTGATTTTTGGGAATGTCATTGTAGAACATCTTGGCCATTTCAGCGAATATCTCCTGCTCTGTAGCTTTGTCAAAACGCTTCATCATACTGCTCCTCGCAGATTTCAGGCTCTTAACTTCCTCATCAATCTTCTTTTGATCAGGCTTCTTTTCGTTCAGTTCTATGTACAAGTCGTAGAACCCTGCGCCNNCCCAAGCCAGCCAGTAACGAACCCTGGAAAGCCTGGCTATAGTACATATGATGCTTGGCGTAAGGCCTGTAAGCCCTGTGCACTGCTTCAAACTCACGCATTACATCTTTGTATTCAGGAGCGTTCTTGCGAGCCCAGTTGGTAAAAGCTTCTTCCTGTTGCTTCTTTTGCTCCACCACTTTCAGGCGCTTCAATTGCTCAGTCTGGCCAATGAAGTATTTCCAGTAGTTAGAGATACCTGCATAATATGAAGTGAGTTTGAGGTACACCTCTTTATCGGCCTTCATGTTCTTACGCATGATTTCCAGCCTCTTTTCACGTGGTTTTACGATGGAGGGGTTGCTCTCATTGATAGCAACGTCCACACCGTAAGACACTTCGTAACGGTTAGTACGGCCGGGATAACCGAATATCATAGTGTAATCACCTTCGTCCACACCACCTATTGAAATAGGCAGGTATTTCTTCGCTTTGAAAGGCACGTTATCTTTCGAGTATTCAGCCGGATCGTTGTTAGCGTCCGCATATACGCGGAAAATAGAGAAATCCGCAGTATGACGCGGCCACNNCACATCCAGTTGTCGGTATCACCACCATACTTACCCAGCGACCTTGGGGGCGTACCTACTAAACGTACGTCTTTGTACCTTTTGTATACCAACAATATATACTGGTTGCCTTCGAAGTAACTCTTCACCTGTGCTTCGTACTTTCCTTCAGCCTCAGCGCGCTTTTGTATCTTCTCTACTATGGCTTTGTACTTCTTTTCATACTTTTCACCTTTCGACCTGCCAACAGCTTTCTCCACTTCGGCAGTTACGTCTTCCATACGCTCCAGGAAAAGTGCTGTTACCCCTTTGGCAGGCAGCTCTTCAGAATAATTGTAAGCCCAGAAACCATTGTCCAGGTAGTTGTTCTTTACACTGCTAAGTGCAGTAATAGCACCGTAGCCGCAGTGGTGGTTGGTAATCAGCAGCCCGTTGGGGGAAATAATCTCACCGGTACAGCCACCACCAAACTGAACAATAGCGTCTTTCAGGCTGCTGCCGTTGATGTTGTAGAGGTCGTCTTTAGAGAGCTTCAGCCCCATCTTGACCATCTCGTCGTAGTTCTTGCCAATCAACATCGGCAACCACATTCCTTCGTCGGCTTTAGCCGGCAACAGTGCACATGCCAGCAACAGCGATAACAATAGCTTTTTCATTATAGTATTAACCTTATTTGGTAATTAATAAAACGAAGTGCAAAATTAACAATAAACAGCAAAGCACATAAGGGGATATTATGCGGGATTTTACTTATTCAGGCATTTCTTCCTTATTCACCCTAACTGTTCCCTTAGGGTTTTTAATACGGTACCAGCTAAAGTCTTCGTTGGCTTCCAGCCCGTCGCCATACATCACCTGGGCGGGGGTATTGATACGTACAAATTTTTCTGTATAAAACTTTCGTACATCCTGGTTCCAAATAAGTTCTTCAGTACGCAGGGTTTCACCCTTCTTATTCACTACTACTACACTATCTCTTATCAGCACATTACCCTTGCCCTCGTACCAACGGGCGTACATGGCGGTAAGGGTACTCTCAATATTCATACTGTCGTCGAAAAACTCAACCTTCAGGCCTTTCCTCATATCCACAAAAGGAGGCTTGGCTATTTCATTACGAATAAACTCAGTGGCAAACATCCTGATGCGGGATTTACCGTGTTCACTGTAAATGATAGTAACATCTTCTGCCCTGTCCTCCTGTATAGCCTGCTTGCCTACAAGAGCGTCAATTTCTTTGGGATCGTTTTTGCAGGCTGTAAAAGCTATAACTGATATAGCAATAGCAAGCCGGGAATACAATGATAGTATTGAGCTACTATTAATCATACCTGCGCTTGATGAACCATTTGTCGTTCAGGGAGATACCAACAGTACAACGGAAAAATGATTCCTTCAGCAATCCATTGGTTTCGCTACCACGCTGACCAATTTCAAAAGCAGTGTTAATACGGTCGAATGAACGTTTGAACGGCAGGCTGAAACCAAAAGTAACGGCATAATAATTCATAGGCGTGTTGCGTAGGTACACATAATCCTGGCCATAGTAAAAACCTAACCTATACGTAACACGGTTGAAGTACTTACGAAGGCTGGAGGCATCAGGTGTATACTCTCCGCCCAATGCCATGCGATAAGACAAATCAGTTACAGAATCAGTCCTGCCAAAACCGCTGTAATTGCTCCAGTTCATCCCGGAAAAGTCAATACCNNTATCTCCGCCGGAGAAATTATAACTCGCCCAATATTCATCAAGCGTAGTATTAATATCCTGGTTCATGGCAAAAGTTACACCGCTGCGCAGAAAAAGGCTTTTATTCAACCTCGTCTCATATTGAGCGCCGGCTTTCCAATACAAACCACCTGTTCTTAGGACCTTAGAGAAACTAGCATCATTTACATTCACGGTATCGATACTTTCAATAAGGCTGGCATATACGGTACTACCAAACATATAACCGAAATTAGCCCCGATGCTGAAGCCCTTGTATTTACCCGCTGCACCCAAAAAAGCATAGTTCAACGAACCATCGCCTGCAAAAGTGCGCACACTTTTTCCATACCCCGGTATTATAGCTGTGTCACTCAATCTGTAATATATATTAGTAACGGGGGTATAGCCAAGGCTCATACCGGCATGCTTACCGACAGGAATGCCAATGCTAATGTGGTTAACGGTAGCCATGCCCGACCGGAACCTGTCGTTGCCCGAACGAATGGTACGACTATTACCCACCATACTGCCCTCATAGGTGGTCAGTAATAACGAAGCATAGGAGGCAGGATTATCAGCATTGACAGCGTAAGGGTTTCTGTATGCTGCAGTTATACTGCCCATTCCTTTGAGTAATGGATTTATTCCATTCCTGAACTCACCGATTCCAAAGCGGGAATAAGGGGAATTCTCGTTATTCGCCTTGGTTTGAAAGTCCGCTGTTTGGGCAACAGCCGGAGACGCGGCGATAATAGTTATCAGTAAAAGGTAATGCTTAAACAGCTTGTGGTACATTATGCTTCAATATTATGTTCAAACCCTTGAGAATGATATCAGGGTCTGCAAATATCTCACATTTAAGCTTGCCCGCAAAGTAAGCCATATCGCCACCAGTTAACACTGCGTTAAAATCAGTATATTTTGACTTGAACTCATTGACCATTCCGTCCACCTCTGACATGATACCAAATACAGCGCCACTACGCATACAGGTTTCTGTATCATAACCTAACAGCAACGTATCTCCATCTACACCTACTTCAGGTAATTTGTCGGCAAATTCATGCATTGCCTTCAGTCGCATACTCAAACCAGGAGATATTGCTCCACCACGGAAGGTCCTGTTATTCTGNNCCAAGACATACGACCGGGTTGTTTTTGCCCGGATACTCGATGTGTGCTCCAACCGCCATGGCCAACCTATCTACACCAACAGTATCGGATGAATAAGCATTCATTATTGGCAGTGGGGTTCTGTCTGTCATTATTATCAGTTTCTTCACTTTACCCGTCAATACATTTTCCAGTTCAGCTGATTTATTAGACACACTTGACAATATAGCATATGCCGGTTGATGTTCATCAACAAGATCAACTATACTGATAAGCGCATCATGAGATGGATATGTATAAGAAACGGTGAGTTTACCGGATTCAAACAGACCTGCTTTTACAAGCGTATTGCCCCAGTCTATGCACAGATTAACAGACATTTTGATAAGTTTTTTTTCGTTAAGGACGTCTAAAATAATAAATAGATACCTATTGAAAGAAGAAATGGCCGGAATTTTATGGTTGAGTGCTAAAATTCCAGATCGTCTAGAGAAAGGTTCCTGAAATGACCGTTGAGTTTTATCCTTGCTTTAGCTTCTTCTAACCCTTGTAGCATTGGCACCATATTATTCAGGTGCTTCCTGATATACTCAAGTCTTTGTGTTTCAGTGAGTAATTGCAGCAACTCCAACTCCTGTTGTAATGACAGCCCGATAAAATGGGCTATTTTATAGGATAATATTCCTTCATCGGCTGAGGGTAATTTCTCCTCTACATTCAGCAAGGCGTAAAGCCTCTTAACTTCGCTCATAATGAGGTTGCCTAATTTACTATCGTCAGGTACGGTAATATTATCAGGGAAGTTAACTATTGCTCCGGAATAAAGCTTGTCGGGTATTTGTTTAATAATCTCCAAAATCCTGAAGATGCCGGCGCCTTTGGCCTTTATATCCATTTCCCCATCCGGGTACACTTTAACAAGTTCTGCTATTTCAATTACTGCACCGTACTCCTGTATTTTTTTATCCAGTACTANNATACCAAAAGGCTTTTTTGCATCGATACACTCCTTTATCAATTGCTTATAACGGGGTTCGAATATATGCAGGTTCAGTTGTTCGCCGGGATAAACAATAATATTCAGCGGAAAAATCGGGATAAAATTTGTCATCGTTCTGCTTCTATACCTGGTTTTGCGTTGTGCATCATCCACAACATAAAGAACAAATATACGTACACTCCAAGTTGCAACTCCAGGAAGGGCTCAACCATCAGTGGTACCAGCATTACCAACCAGATGGTAAATACGAAAAAGCCATGCCTGTTTCTTCTTACCCATCGCAATGGGTACAACACCCAAGCAAAAAAAATGAGCAGGGCAGGAATACCACAACCCAATGCCACTATAAGAAACTGGTTATGAGGTTTCAATTGTTGAAACTCCGGTACTTTAGGATACCATCTATTATAACCGTCTTTCATCACATCGGGCAAATCGCCGATACCCGTGCCGGCAAACAGGTAATCCGGCATTAACTTTAACGTGATATCATACGAAATCAGTCTGCCTATATCGCTGTAGTCGCTATCGAAATTGCCATGCTCAAACACCTTCCACGAGTAGCGGAAATAATTCACTTTCTGTTCAAAAGTCGGCACATATTTATAAGCACTGATAGCTGTAAATACCATTATGGCAATTATTCCCAGCCCTATTATCAGTTTCTTGCTAAAGGCGATGTAAATAGCCTGGCAGAAGAAAAAGAGATATAAGACCAGCAGGCCCGTTTTAACAGCTACTACATGTATATGTATGCAAAGTATTACTATCGTAATGCCCACCAGCCACTTAGCCCATTTCCCCTGCAGGTTGCGATGCATATAAAAACACCAGATAAGAAACAATGCCGTTGACAGGCTATAGCGGATATAATCGTGGCCGGCCAGAGTAGGTAATACCTTTGAAAACCTGTACTGTTCAATGTAATAAGCCGGGTCTGAAATAAGGTAATAGAGACTATAACCAACGCTACCTAAATAAAATAAGGATGCTATTACCGTAAAATAGGTAAGTTGCCGGGCGCTGAATGCAGGCAGTAAACCAAATGCCAGTGGTAATAATAATACCGGTAATTTTACCGTAACAGGATAGGCCCATTGCTGGAGGTTGTTACTCCACAGCCCTGAAAATAAATATATACCAACCCAGGCAACGCCCAGCAGCCACCACTTATTTTTCAACCACTCGCGGGGATGCACGCCTAAAAGGGCATTGATGCCAAAAGCCACAATGGCAGCAGACAACAGGACTCTGGATAACAAGAACCCGGCCAGCATAACCAACGCGCAGATTATAGCTACATTGGTTTTAGTTTCCGCTTTATAATTCAGAAGTATATTTTTGCTCACTATTGCGATATAAACCTAAAACGGTTGTAAATTCATTTTAGTGCAAGGTAAGATAACACAACTTTTATCAGACATACAAACCGGCGACTATAAATCGCTGGCCAGGGCTATAACCATTGTTGAAAATTCATTGGACGGGTACGAAGAACTATTGCTGAAATCAAGCAGCGAAACAAAAGGTAAAGTAATCGGGATTACCGGCCNNGGGGCGCATTAGGCGGCCTCAACCCCAAAATCATTGAAATAACAGATATCGTAAAGCAGGCCCCATTTGATATCATACTGATAGAAACAGTGGGCGTGGGCCAGAGTGAGGTAGAAATAGCCGGCCTGGCTGACTGCACTATAGTAACAGTTGTTCCCGAAGCGGGTGATGAAGTACAGACCCTGAAGGCAGGCATTATGGAAATAGCCGATATATTCGTCATCAACAAAGCAGACAGGGATGCCGCTGATGCCATGTATGCCAACCTTAAAATAATGGCACACCAGAAGGCCGGGGATGGCAATGAAGTGCAGGTGATAAAAACTATAGCCACAGAAGCCAAAGGTATTGAGGAATTAGCTGCTGCTATTGATAGTTTCTTCAACCAAACCATTAACCACAGTGACCACAGGCTACAACTGGCAACCGAAAAATGCTGGCAGTTATTACAGGCGGAGCGTATGAAGATTTTCAACAAATCAAACCTGAGAGCGGCATTATCAGAAGAAATAAATAAACCCGGATTCAACCTGTATGCGTTCACAAAAGATATGCTTAACACCACTCAAACGAAATAGATATTAACATTCGTGGATAATACTTTATCCTCACAAATGCAGATACCATTTTTGCTATATTTACATTTGAGCGATGTCAGTTGATAATAAACTGATAGCTAAGGGTACGAGACTATATGTTGGTTGATTTTGTCGCAGGCTCAAAGCTTGATTTTTATGTAATAGCACCTATACTGGAAGCGGTGCGGCTAGAACAGGATGCCGGCAGGGATGTCGGCTACAGGGTTATCTTCACCGGTAGCTCCGATGAGTTTCAAACAATTGATGAGGAACTTTCCTTTTTTGGCATACCCCACCCTAATATTTTACTTGAAGTATCCGAACAAGATCAGGCTTTGCACACCGCCACCACATTGGTGAGGTATGAGCAGGTATTAAAATCATCTCAACCTGAAATAGTGATGCTTTTCGGGCACAGCACCGGCACGATGGCCTGCGCACTGGCCGCTGCAAAAGTGCATGGGATAAAAATCGCGCATATAGGCTCGGGAATGCGCAGCAACAACCGCAATGCGGCAGATGAAGTGAACCGTAAGGTGATTGACGCTATTACAGACTATCACTTCCCCATTGCACAATCGTCCGCCGAAAACCTGCGCACAGAAGGTGTGCCCGATGAATTTATATTCTTCACCGGCAACCCCANNCCTGCCGGTCAATACCGCATCTGCTGGTACACTTAACGCAATTGGCATAAAAGCCCGCAACTTGCATATAATAGAACATCCCGGTATCTCAACTCTCTACTACCTGTCGCGGTATGCCCGGGTGGTAGTGACTGATACGGAGAACCTGCAAGATGAAACTACTGTTATGCAGGTGCCCTGTATCACTTTATTCAAAACTATTGCCCGGCCCGATACGTATACAACCGGCTTCAATGAAATTACCGGGCTGCAGCCCGAGGCATTGGAAGAAGCATTCAGAAAGCTATTTGCCGGTGAATGGAAAAAAGGGCGTATACCCTATTTGTGGGACGGTAAGGCCGCTATCCGTATCATGAACGTATTGAAAAAACTTGTTTAGTTATCCACATTCGTTGATAAGAACCCGGCCCGTTAACAGGCAAATAACCTTACATCGTTATAATACCCAAGTATAAAAACATAACTTTACCTGAAGATATGTTGCATATCATCATTTTGATATGATTCAGTTANNCCCCAGATAATAATGGTAGCTACGAAGAAAAAGCTGTACGACACTCCTGACAACGACAGGAAGATACACCTGCGTGTGATACCCAACCTGGGGGGCATCGGTATATTCTTTGGTTTTATCACCACCGCATCGCTTTTTATATCTCCGCTGGCATTTGAGAAATGGAATTATATCATTGCCTCTTCGTTACTGTTATTCCTGGTAGGTATAGCCGATGACCTTATTTCGTTAAGTCCTCCCAAAAAGTTCCTAACCCAGTTTGTAGCAGCCTTTATAGTAGTGTGCCTGGCAGATATACGTTTAAAATCTTTACACGGTGTACTAGGCGTGTATGGAGAATTACCCTATTGGTGGAGTGTCATCTTCAGTATAGTGGGTATTATTTTCGTTACCAATGCCTACAACCTGATAGATGGCATCGACGGACTTGCCGGTTCTATTGGCGTATTGTCCACCCTCATGTTGGGGATAACCTTGGCTGGCTTCGGGCACCCGGGTGCCNNCTGCATATGCCTCCTTCATACACTCACCGGCGGGAGCCCTGGTTATCGGGCTTTCATTTTTATTTGTGCCTGTTTTTGACACTTTCAGGGTATTTACTACCCGCTTGATGAAAGGAGTTTCGCCATTTAAAGCTGACCGGACACACCTGCATCACTATTTGCTGGACATGGGCTTTACTCATAGCGAGGCTGTTACGATATTAGTCATTGCCAATATTCTGATCATCACAGTATCGCTGGTAACGCAGGATTACAATCCTAATATAGCTATACTATGCATACTGGGTATGTCATTAACACTGTTCGGCATATTGTTTTATATGCGCAGGGCAAAACTGGCAAAATTCCCCAAATCAGGCGGTAACAAAGGAGGTGGTGCAAAACCTAATGTCCAGGAATTACCGGTAAGAAAACTTGACAAGGCCGCACCTGACCAATAATTATTCTACTGGTGTTCCACCATATATGAACCGCTATGGTAACGGTAGAGGTATAAGT
>DINJ01000040.1 GCA_002423665.1 Bacteroidetes bacterium UBA5543
TTTTTCAAAAAAGAAGATAATAATAATAATAATAATAATAATAATACCCCTACCGCCTGCAGTGGAGCACTGATGTGCTTTAAACTGGACGGAACGGACATGACTTATAGCAGCGACGTGGTATGGAAGAAATTGTCTGCAGCAGGTACCAATCCGGCACGTTACCGTATTTATTGGGAGAAATCCGGTGGTGCTGAAAACATTGAAATGGATGTATTTGCTGATGCAGTGGGCACTTATAATGTGAAAAAAGGTAGCCCCTATGCGGTAAATGATGCGGGCTTCCAGTTGTGGCAAACCAACGGTATGTACTTAGTTGGTGTTTCGGGTATAGTGGAAATCACGAACATTGACAATACAAACAATACTATATCAGGCAAGTTTACTATAACCACTGAAGACCAGAATAACAGCAATGCTACCAGGCAGGTAACGGAAGGTAACTTTGTGAACGTGCCTTTGCAGTAAACAAGAATTAACCTATCAGATATATCGTGCGCAGGCTAATAAGGCCTGCGCATCTTGTATGGTCCATACCTTTCCGGCAGCTTGAATTATCCAATCATATTTGCTAATATTACGTCCTAATTTTTCTGTACAAAATGATAAAAAGTACGATAGGGGAGCTGAAAATATCACCGATTAAAGAAGACGGGATGTTCGTATTCTTTAATGATTTCATTACCATCAATGGCAAGGTTTCAAAAGGCGACTCGGTTAAAGTATTCGTGAAACAATATGACAATAAGACCGGTACTTTTCAATTAGACAAGGCTGATGCCGCAAGGGCCGTACTGGTAGTACGCGGTAAAGAGAAACAGCACGACAACATCACCGGCTATGAAACCCTGAACAAATTGTACGACCATGTTTCAGCCCTATACAGGGAGCATTTCTATTTCGGAGATGCCAATTAAGCTACACGTAATTTGAAAACAATTCTCAAAAAGACGCTGCGTATAGTGCTGTACTTGTTTGTAGCCAGCTTGCTGTATGTCGTTGTTTGCAAATGGATATTTCCGCCAATCACACTTACCCAAATTAATGCTGTTGTAGAAGGGCACGGCCTGAAGCGCGACTATGTTGGGTGGGGTAAAATACCTGACAACATAATAGTGGCCGCTATTGCCAGCGAAGACCAGCTATTCATGCAACATGATGGCTTCGACTGGAAATCGTTGGAGAAAAGTATGGAGGAAAAGCCAGCCAAAAGTAAAAGGAAAAGTAAGCGGGCAAAAGGAACNNTCAGCCAGCAAACGGCTAAAAACGTTTTCCTGTGGCAGGGGCATGGTGTGTTGAAATATATCCGTAAAGGGTTTGAGTTTTTTTATACCTGGTGCATAGAGTTGGTATGGGGCAAAAAGCGTATCATGGAAGTGTACCTGAATGTAATAGAAATGGGGCCCGGTATATTTGGTGTAGAAGCTGCTGCGCAGGCATATTTTCATAAGCCCGCTAAGAAGCTTACCAAGGCGGAGGCTGCGCAGATAATAGCCTGCCTGCCTAACCCTAAAAGATATACAGTGAAACCCATGAGCCGCAGGGTAGGGTGGAGATATCCGCAGATTATGCGGCAGATGAACAATATGTATGATTACCCTGAAGTAAGGGAGCTATTGAAAGACTAAACTAACGATGTGACTGTCGTTTGCGCATTTTCATTTCGCGCTGCCACTGGTTGCCTTTCAGCCAGCCAATGATTAAGAATGCAGCCATGCCGCTGCCAATAAACCCGGTCAATAACCATAGGAATGTTTCAAATGAAGTTGTACTTTCCATATCATAAGGTTTTATCTAAATTATGTTAATCCGTATTCAGGCATTTGAAATCTAATCCNNTTCCGTAAACTGAACTGAGATGAATAACAACCGGGTGAAATTATTGTTGACAATTACTTTGTTGTTATGTGTAACAGATTGGTGTTTTGCTAAAGGTGATACAACAAGGGTGTATTTCAAGCTTGACAATCCTAAACCAGAGCTGGCAGCAATCGCCATGTTAGACTCATTGCTGTACATGGATGCCATTAATTCGTCACAGGAACTGTTGATAATCGGTTATGCTGACCACCTTGGTACTAACGGGTATAATGATGTGTTGTCGGCGGAACGGGCGAACAACGTAAAGGCATATCTGCAGTCGATGGGTATAACGGAACAAAATATAACATTGGTAACGGGTAGGGGAGAAGTGCCGCGCGACATAGAACTGCCCGATGGCTATGCTGCCGACAGGCGGGTAGATATAGTAATATTGAGTGGCAAACCCAAACAGACACCCCGAGTTGTACAGCGTAAAGTACAAGCGCCGGTAAAGCCACTGCAGTCGCAGGACGCGCTGAGGTTTAACAGCAGCGTGAATATAGATTCTATAAAGTTTACGCCGGGCCTGTTATTTGTGCTGGACAGAATTTTTTTTCATACCGGCAGGCATGTAGTGGTAGATGAATCTTTACCTGAAATGGAAAGACTGTACAAGGTAATGGATGACAACCCAACATTAGTAATCAATATTGAGGGGCATGTGTGTTGCGTACACCCATCGGTAGACGCGCTGGATCTGGACACCGGAGAACTGAAGCTGTCTGTCAATCGGGCGAA
Organism: Bacteroidetes bacterium UBA5543; assembly: GCA_002423665.1. GTDB lineage: Bacteria > Bacteroidota > Bacteroidia > Chitinophagales > Chitinophagaceae > UBA5543. The sequence goes on from DINJ01000040.1 coordinate 2,602, forward strand.
GTTTATTTATGATTACCTGGTAAAGAAAGGCATAGAACAGGAGCGGTTGTCTTATGAGGGTTTTGGTAAAACAAAACCCCTGAGCGTGAACGAGTTTACAATGGAAGACCAGGATATGAACAAACGTGTAGAGATAAGGGTGTTAAAGAACTAATCGCTAACTTTATAACAGCCGAAAAACTAATAATACTATGATGGATACACTGTCGGAAGTAATGAATGTATTGCGGGAAAGAGGGTATACCGAAGATTTTAACCTGGAAGAAAATTGCCTGAGCTGCAAAGACGGTGAGTGTAAGGTGGCTCCGGGTGAGTTTGTAATAGACAAGGTTTACCGTTTTGAGGGTGACAGTAATCCTGAGGACGAGGCCAGCCTCTACGCTATATCGTCTACGCATCACAATGTAAAAGGTATACTGGTGAATGGCGGCGGTATCTATACCGATGCACTGACCGATGAGATGCTGGAGTGCCTGCAGATGAAGAGGAGATAAAAAACAGCCCATCCGAAGACAGGCTGTTTAATATTCATAAAGTTTACCTTTTTTTAAATACCCATCATTACACCCACATTGGCACGTAACGAACGGTTCATGTTGTTCATGCCATTCATACGTGTTACATCCAGCAGTCCGTGGTAGTAATCCGCGNNAGGTAAGTGGGGTCGTATGTGAATGTTTGGCTGCCAATCGCAGTGCTATACCCTTCGTGAGAGGCAGTCATTTCTGTACCCCATCCCCAGTGTTCGAAACGACTGTATACCATAGCTATGCCGAGGTGCGCACTTGGTTTAAAACGATTGTCCATATTGCTGGTCCAGCTATGGCCGAAACCACCTATTGGCCCGAGCGAAATATAACTTGTGCCTCTCTTCTCAGCTATTTTATTGTTGTCAGCATTTTGCGCGAAACTGATTGCAGATACAGCCATCGCCGCTGCAAACATGTACACTATTTTCGTCTTCATAACTTATCGTTTTGATTCGATAGTATAACACCCGTTTGCGCAAGGTGGTTTAGTGCAGATGTTCTGCTTTAGGCTTTCTTTAACAGGAAGGTGTTAGTGCTGAAACCATACCTCGGTAGCGCCAAAGCCGTATTGAGGCATCCATTCGTTGGNNGTACTTCGTCCCGTAGTTTCCCCTTGCCTAATCCATGAATAATAATCAAACGCTGCTGGCGGCTGTTGATAGCTATTCTTAACTGTGTTTCCAATGCTGATAGTTGTATCATTAGCATATCTGCATTGCTCATGCCACGCATGTTGGTTACCAGGTTTTCTATGTGCAGGTCTATGGCGTCAATTGCCTGTGGTAATGATTCGGTTTTTGGAGTTGTTGTAATCGCCTGTTTTGTTTTTTGAGGGGCAACGGGCTGTTGCACAGCGTATGGTTTAAAATCTTCAACCAGCAGATAATTGAACGAGGGCTCGTTTTTTGTGAGCAACTCATCAATATGTTGAAATAGTTTTTGGGGTTTGATGCGCAGTTGCCCGTTGGCGGGTGCCATGTCCGCATCGCCCAGGTCGTCCAGCCACCAGTTGAAACGGGGGAGGTCGTTCATATCATCGTAGGGTATGTTGTGCAGGTGCACGTGGCCAAAGTTGTGCAGCTTGCCCTCGTGGCTGAATGTAGTTTGATTCTTAATCACTACTTCGTACCTGTATTGTATATCCCTGCCGGTTTCGTTTTGTAAGTGTATTTTCAGATAGTCTACTACGTCTTCCATCTCCTCAACCTTAAACTCAGGCATGAAAGACAGGTATATCCCTTTGGGCAAACGTGCCATGCGCTGTTTGGGTTTCTCCACCGGCAGTTGTTCAGGTATTACCTTTTTAACAGGCTGCTTTTTCTTTTCGGTAAACCATTTGAGGTAGGGGTGGTCTATCTCATCTACATGTACAGGAAAAGTGATGCCCTCCATGTCTACCTCTACCATATCTGCATTGATATAGCCTGTTACTACACCTTCCCCATCGGTATGCTTGAATATTACTTTATCGCCTATTGAAAATTTCACAGTACTTATTATTTACCCTGTTCCTGTATAAATGCTATCATCTTCCTTACCGCCTCGCCCCTGTGGCTGAGTTTGTTCTTAACCTCGTCGGGCAGTTCACCGAATGTTTCGGTGTAGCCAAACGGAATAAAGAGCGGGTCGTAGCCAAAGCCGCCGTTGCCCCTGGGTTCTTCAGCCAGCGTGCCGTGGCAGGTGCCTTCAAAGTAATATTCCTTATCGTTCCAGATGAGGCAGATAACCGCTTTATAATATGCATCCCTGTTTTCTTTACCCCACATGGCATCTGCCAGTTTCACAAGGTTGCGGCCATCATCTTTCGGTTCGCCTGCATAGCGCGCGCTGTGTACGCCGGGTGCGCCATCCAGTACGGGTACGCATATACCACTGTCTTCCGCAAATACGTTCAGGCCGCAAAAGGTATGTATAGTATGGGCTTTGGTTGCGGCATTTTCCTCGAAGGTTTCATAAGGCTCAGGTATATCCCCGGTAAAGCCAATGTCCCCGAGAGTCTTCAGTTCAACACCAACAGGCAGTAGTTGTAGTATCTCCCTCAGTTTTCCCTTATTGTTGGTGGCGGCCACCAGGGTGGTTATANNAGGTTTCTGCCCGCAAAATTACGTGAAACAAAACATCCGCCCGTAGCAGGGCGGATGGGTAATGTATCGAATTAGTTTAGTAGGGTTATTTCTTAAAGGTTTCCAGGTGCATATCGAATTCTCTTTTTGGCTCGTCAGGTCCGGGTGCGCTGCGCTCGTTGGCTATATATGTCACCTTGCCTTTGCCCAGGTAGTTATTCTCTTCGTGGAAGAAGTAGGCCATGCTGGCTATGTTTTTGGTTATCTCCTGCAGTTCTTCGTCCGTTTTGCTATATAGTTCTTCATCGCCTAACAGGACCTCCACATCCCGGAAGTCCCTTACTTCTATGCGGATTTGTGAAACGGCCAGAGATGGGTATGTCTTTTTCAGGCTGTCCTTCATTTTCTGGTTATTTACCTGGTTTACCATGCTGTCTGTTTCTTTACAGCTGCCAGCCGCCAGCGGTAATAGTAATGCTATTAAGTATCTCTTCATAAGGTTAGTCTTTGCTTTTTCAGGAAGCATTAAATATACGTAATACAGTAGGTTTGGGCACTTTTTTAAAAGTTTTTCAATTTTTCTTGAGAAAAGATTTTGCGGAAATGAAAATGCTCTTTACCTTTGCGTCCCGTTTGAAACAAAAGCGGGAAGTTCTTTAAAGCGTTTTCTTAGTTTTTTATGGCGTTGCAATAATGACCAAAACAGTGTGGATAACTATTTTGGCAATTAATTTTGTGTGTTTGAAACTAACCATTACCTTTGCAATCCCTTAGCGAAAAAGCGACGGTAGTTCTTAAGAAAACAATAGTGGTGTAGCGGTATAGAGGCCGCGAATAAAGGGTTCAAATCCCGGGCACTAACAGAGATAAAATCACTTATGTGATTGCGTCGTAAGTTCTTTGAAAGATTG
>DINJ01000235.1 GCA_002423665.1 Bacteroidetes bacterium UBA5543
TCTACGTCAATAATGCGAAATTTAGCCTGGGGCACAGGTGCCGGCAAATTAGCGGTACTGTCATCACAATTATCGGTCTTGTAGCAAGATGATGCTCCCAGTAATACTACAGCAGACAATATATATAGCAGGTGTTTGTTCAATTTCATGAGTACTGCATTAAATCAGTATAAAAATAAAAATTATTCCTTATCCAATATGATAAACTTGTCTGCATCATCCAGGAAAGAAAATTGAGCGCGGGCCTGTTCTACAGTTTCCTTGTCAATGGTTATAGTATGGCATACCGTTGAACCCGTATGTTGCCAGATGGGCTCTCCCAGCGGGCCAAATATGCTGCTATCCCCACTATAAGCGATGCCGTTACCATCTTCTCCTACCCTGTTTATACCTATGGCGTAACTCAGNNCAATCGCCCTTGCCTGCAGCAAGGTCTTCCAAGCCAGGCTGCGTCGTTCCGGCCAGTTGGCAACATACAGCAGCACATCGTATTCTTTATTCTTGTTGCGTGCCCATACCGGGAAACGCAGGTCGTAACATACCAACAGGCATATGCGTATTCCTTTTACACTTACTATCAGCCTCTTTTCGCCTGCGTGGTAGTGCTTATCTTCTTGAGCATAGCCAAAGAGGTGGCGCTTGTCATAGTGAGCAAGCTTACCATCCGGCTGCATCCAAATTAAACGGTTGAAGTATTTACCTTCATCTTCTATTATCACGCTACCCGTAATGATGCAACCATACTTAGCTGCCATGCTTTTCATCCATGACACGGTTGGCNNGGTGGTAAACATTTCGGGCAATACCACTACTTCCATTCGCTCCTGCACACCTGCAAGGTATTGCTCATACATTGTCAAGTTAGCTTGTTTATCCTCCCATTGTATATCCGGTTGCACCAGTGTGAACTTCAATTGCTGTGCCGCCATAGCTCGTTACATTTATATTTAATACTTTTGGACTGTACTAAGAAAACACAAGATATGAGAAAGCTACTCCTCATCATGCTGATGTCTTTACCTTTTATTTCCATAGGCAAAGATAACAACCAATTATCAGGCCATTGGCGCGAAGTAAAAAGGCTGGCTAACGGCAAGGCCATCAGCTTCCAGGATACGATATTCTTTGAGTTCAAACCCGGCAACGAATACGTGTGGCAGAAAGCACATGGATTCATCTATCGCGGCTCTTACAAAATGGAGAACGGTGCGCTGGATATAGGTATGCGCTACTTTACCATAGTAGAAAACAAAAAGAAAAGCCTGGTGCTGAAAGATGATGTAGGCACCTACTATTTTGAGCCATACACCCCCACCAGCCAGATGACACCGGGCAGGGCTCCGGAACAATACGCACCTGTCGCCAGTATCAACCAGATGGTAGGTACCTGGGACAAGTTCAAAGGTACTAGCAGCAGCACGCAGCAGCAGATAGACTATACCCGCACTGTAAAGAAGGTAGAGATATTTGCCAACCCCCAGGATGGCAAACTGGGTTACATCTACGCTGGTCGCGATGGTGAGGGTGCACCATCATGGTATGTAGAGAGCTTCTCTAACCAGACACTGTATTGCAATGGTAAAGACCGCCGACAGTTTAAAGTGCTGAAAGCAGCCAACAACGAATTGATAATCGAAGAGAACGGGTTTACCTACTTCCTCAGACGATTCAAATAAACACAAAACAACATTCAGACATAGCGGGGTATATACCCCGCTTATTTTATGCGCAGAAAATAATAATCCTGCATACTTGCGTCCCTCGTAGCAGGATTGAGGAATGCAGGTTTCAGTTCNNCTGACACGGAAACATTTGCCTTTTGTTACCATGTCATATTGATAGCCGCTACCTTGTAGTACTGCCAAGCCTTCGTCCTGTGTCAGCACATACTTTCCCGGAGCCATTGTCGTACTGTCTTTTGAGATAACAGCTTCAGCATAAAAGTGAAATGCATTCAGCGGGTCTTTCATCCTGTATTGTACAATATCCGATGCGGGAATATTTTCTTGCTGAATATATTCCGCCATTTGGTTACCCAATTGGTAATCCATAAGGTTGTAATAAAAATGATTCGTGAGGAAAAAATTAGTAAGCATGATTGCTGCTGCACTCAACCAGAACATCTTAGGTTGCAAGCCTTTCTTAATCGCCAGGAACAACAATATCGCAATTGCTATTACCCAAAGCGTAACCCATAGCACACCACCGGGAAATACAAAAGTGACCACCAGCAGGCTGCCAATCATCAACAGAAAGGAAACGGCCCATTGGAATGGCTTGAAGAAACTATATAGCTTGTTGTACTTTCCCTCAAAGAAATCTTTGATCAAAGCAGCGACCATAATAGCCGCCAATGGGAATACAACGAATATATAATGCGGCAACTGGTAGCGCGATGAACCCAACGCCAGGTATGCGAGTATAAATCCTCCTGCTGTTATCCACTCCTGCGCGGGTTGCAGGCGAAACTTCTGTTTGAATAGCTGAACAATTTTCAAGATTAATGCAGGAATAAACAGGAACACCCATGGCAGGAACGACCAGAGCATATTACTGAAGAGAAAATCTAACCCGGCACCGTTGTTCCATGGGCTTTCGCCCGTAATACGACCGAAGCTTTGCGACCAGTAGAAAAACCTCAATCCCGATACACCTGTTAACCCGTTCACGGTTTTGTTTGGCTGCATGTCAAACTGCTGGTAGAGACCTATGCTCATAGGTATGAGTAGTACAGCTATAACCAACACGCCCAACAAATACTGCCATTGAAAAAACTTCTTCCACTCCCGTTTCAATACCCAATCGCTGCCGAAGCAGAAGATGGGTACCAGCAATGCGATAGGCCCCTTGCTCATCATACCAAAAGCTATAGCCGCACAACCCAGCAACAAATGATACAGCCTACGGTGTACATCCCATTCTTTAATCAGCCATACTGCGGTTATCACCCAGCTCATCAGCACAGTATCTGTACGTATGTCATTACTCATCAGGAATAAGCCCTGACATGTACCGAAAATCAGTGCAGCCATGCGGCCTGTAGCATCGCCATACAGCAGCCGGGCCAGCCAGTAGGTGGCGTATATGGCGAACAGGGCAAATAATATTGATGGCAGTTTGAACCCTAAATTGCCTACGCCGAATATCTTCATACCCAGCGCACTTATCCAGAACAGGAATGGAGGTTTGTCTAAATAATCTATTCCACGGTCGTACAACTGCAGCCAGTTATCACTCTCCATCATCTCCCGGCTTATCTCAGCATACTGAGACGCATCGATGTCCATAACACCCACCCTTACCGCAGATATATGTAATATTGCTAACAGAATAAAAACCCAGGTTGGTATTTTAGGCATAAGCTTATTTTTCCAACCGCAAAAGTAGTATCAATTTCAAGGAATGTTGCAGGTAAAGTATTATCCATTCGATCTGGCTTTCAAATACCCATTTACAACATATAAAGGCACCAAGACTCATCAACCTGTATTGGTAGTAGTATTGGCCTCACGAGGTGTCTTTGGGTTAGGCGAGGTTGGCGCCATATCATACTACAATGTAACCCTGGAGGGCATGATGGCTGAACTGGATGCCAAACGCAATGCCATAGAAAGATATGCTATGACCAACCCCGAACGTTTCTGGCATTTCCTGCACCACCTGATGCCGGGGCAAAACNNTGGGACCTGTTTGCCAAAATGCGTGGGAAATCTTTGTACGAAGCATTGGGGCTGAAATGGGAGAATACGCCAATTACCGATTATACAATCGGTATTGACACACCTGATGAAATGCTGGAAAAGCTGAAAGCCAACCCATGGCCGCTGTATAAAGTAAAAATGGGCAGGCCTGATGATATAGACATCGTTCGCTCCATACGTAATAACACAGACGCAGCGTTAAGGGTAGATGCCAATGAGGGCTGGAGCTTTGAAGAAGCAAAGAAGATATTACCTGAATTGGTAAAACTGGGTGTGCAAATGGTAGAACAACNNGTTGCAGGGAAGAAAAAGATGTACGCCTCTGCGCCGAGGGCTTTCACGGTGTCAACATCAAATTGACAAAATGCGGGGGAATCACTCCAGCACTCAGAATGATAGATGAAGCAAAAAAGCTGGGGCTGAAAACTATGATAGGCGCTATGTGTGAGGCCACAATCGGCTCGGCAGCTATAGCCAACCTGTTACCACTACTGGACGAGGTAGATGCGGATGGCCCGCTGTTGCTGAAAGAAGATATGGCTACCGGACTATTTTACAACAACGGTGTTATCAGCCTGAGTGGTGAGCCGGGACTGGGTGTACGGTTCACAGGGAAAAAATTCGAAAAATAAATCAGGGCTCTATTCCTATTTTTGTTGCACATGCAGGTACAGAATAATATCTCGCTACGACCATACAACACATTCGGCATAGATGCTCAAGCCGAATATTTCATACAACTGACCGATACAAACCAGTTAGCAGAAATAGCTAAGGAATGGCCGGGCGAAAAACACGTAATAGGTGGGGGCAGTAATATATTGCTGACAAAAGATGTAGCCGGATTGACTATTCTCAACTGCCTGAAAGGGATTGAACAGGTAAAAGAAGACGAACATCATGTATGGCTGAAAGTG
>DINJ01000050.1:0-2807 GCA_002423665.1 Bacteroidetes bacterium UBA5543
GAAGAAGTCTTCAGCTATGAGTAAAAAACCTCCATCGTTACGCACAATCAACTGCCTGACCCGGAAGTCGTTGAACGCCCGCTTCAGGCTACGTTCACCGGTGGCATTGCGCATCCTGTCAGAGAAGCTGATGGTCCTGAAATCTTTGAACGTTTTTTCAGCAACGTCATAGTAGGTGTAAATAATACCTTCAAAGTTGCCGTTCTTCCTGTCTGAATAAAAGCCGCCCATATATACCTTATCACCTGCTAAAGACATCTCCNNGGAGTATATGCAGGAAGCAAAAATTGTCCGGCATCGTTCACCACCGCCTCACCAAAAGCCACATCGTTGTCGGCACTAAAGGAGGCCTCAACCACTGATTTTTTGTTCAGTTCCATGTCCAGCCATATTAATCGCGCCTTTAACTCAGTTCCCTTTGCGTTTACACCATATACAACTATCTGTTGCTTGTTGTGCGAAAAAGCGTAACTATATAATCCGCTACGCCCCCCCAGGAAGCTCGTCTTAACCTCATCTATCACAACAGGGTCTTTCAACAGGCGGCCTTTGGCATCCAGCAGGCTTGCATATTGCACTACCCGGCTGCTTTCCGTTAACTGGTACAGTACAATTATCTTATCGTTGTAGGTAATGAACTTAATACCAAAGGAACGACGCGGCAGGAAATCGAGGATAACAGTAGCCTGTTTTTGCATGGCATCGTTGTATGCATCCAGGTAATAGCCTTCAGCACTGCCGCGATATACATACAATAAGTCACTTACCTTACCGGCAACCGTAAACTCACCAGAGCGAAAGTCGAACTTCTCGTAAGGTGAATACAATATCTTTTGCGCATTGAGGGTAGACAGGGAGCATAATATTGCTAATACAATCAGTGCGGGTATCCTGTACAGATTCATGGTTCAAATTTAATGGTATAGCAGGACATACCAACCCCTCAATCTAAAAATCTTGCCCTGAGCTCAGGGGTAGGCACCATGCATTTATCCCGCTTTCCAAACCACTTGTAACGGTACCTGGCTACCACATCGTAAATAGCGTCCCTTAAAGTACGGGGTAAAATATAGCCTGCGGTTAAAAGTGAATAAACACCACCTAACAGGGAAGCCGTTTTAAGCGCTGCGGCTGATTTGATATAAATCCTGCCCCGGTACAGCAATACCAGGCTATCGGGCAGTGAGCCCTGTTCCTTAAGGATATACTCCTGTACCGCCTGGCCGGTGGCAGATTGTAATGAAGAAAACCTGAATCGGGCCTTTTTATCATGCTTAATGACGACCTGTACAAAATGGTTACACAAATTGCACAGGCCGTCAAAAAACAATATCGGTTGTTCGCTGTCGGGCAGCATTATAAATTAATTGGCAAATTATTTTGCGGCGTCCATAGCAGCCACTATCGAATCTGCTTTAGGTTTTACCTCTATAGCCATCCTCCTGTCAAGATCTTCTGACGCTTGTTGGTTCAATTCGTCAAGCTTGGTACCAACTATTGAGTCAACTTTCACTTGCATATCAGCTTCAGACATCTGAGGCGCAGAATTGTTCTGGCAGGCAGTAAACATTAATGTTGCGGCAATTGCAGGAAATAATAACTTTTTCATATTGTGTTGATTTGAACTACAAATGTAATACAATATCAGGCTAAAATTTGTTCATTATCACCTAAGTTATCCTGATTATTAACTGAATATTTAGATTATTTGGCCTGTAAAATGCCGTATATTTATATGAAAAACCGGAGCTTTATATAAGCATACCCGTGAGATTACTCCTACAAATAACAATAATCCTTTGTGCATTGCTGCTGCATACTGAAGAAAGCCATGCCCAACCCAAAGGCAACGACACGCTGCTGTTGGGCGGCGTGGTGGTGGACGGTGTAGTATACCCGATGGTGTATATGGATGGTGTGACAGTTACAGACAGACTACCCCGCAAATGGGCACGCAAAAGGGCCAAATATGACAGGCTGAAGTACAACGTTTATAAAGTATATCCCTATGCCTTAATAGCCGCTGATGTGCTGAAAGATGTAGACTCGGTATTGTTGGCCATAGGCGAAGACAATAAAAAAGAACGCAGGCAATACCTCAACTCAGTGGAAGATGAATTGAAACGCAGGTTCAATGGCGAAATATCTGACCTGACAGTAAGCCAGGGCCATGTATTGGTGAAACTGATAGACCGGCAAACAGGCAAGAGCTGCTACAACATAGTAAAAGAACTGAAAGGCGGCGTGCCCGCAGCAGTATTCCAGACCGTGGCGCTTATCTTCACCCACAACCTGAAAAGGGAATATGACGCGAATGGCGATGACCGTGATATGGAAGCCATAGTACAGGAACTGGAAGCTACCCGCCATTACCAGTATCAATACCAATTGCAGCAATCAAGATTGAAGGTATCCAGGAAGTGAGGTCATACTTCTGCTTCCCTGTCCCCTATATGTATAGTGTACATATCCTCCGCCATATGGCCTTTTAACTCCAGGCGGCAATCTTCGGTGAATTCAACAGTGAGGCTGTANNAGCAAGCCGTAGTCGCCATTAACCGGCGTGAGTTTGTAATATTCATGACGTTGCTTACCGATGCGTAATGCGAAGTAACCTTTGATTTCTATAAATGAAACATCATCAAAATGTACAGTAATCGCGTCTTGCGCATAACACACTTCTGTCACTTTCGATTCCCTGAGGCTTTCAACATCTATATCGTACGGTATCGGTAACATAGCCTGACATTGTATAGTGAACAATACTATAAAGTTACGGCTTATTTCCCTTTATAGTCAACCTGTAC
>DINJ01000050.1:2814-3135 GCA_002423665.1 Bacteroidetes bacterium UBA5543
AAAAACATAAAAAAGCGCCCTGCTCAACAGCAAGGTGCTAACCAAAACCTCGTCCCTTGCGGGACATCCTTATGAAAAACCGAGTTTAGTCTTCTTTGTTCGTCTTTACCTCATCGGCCGGGGTATTACCATTGTTCCTGATAACTACCACACCGTCAAACACATCTATCATCAGCGGCTTACTCTTATCCACCTCTCCGGCTATTATCTTTTTACTCAGCAGGTTGATGATATCTTTTTGTATCACCCTCTTCAGCGGCCTTGCCCCATATTGTGGGTCAAATCCACGCTCTGCCAGGTAGCTCAATGCATAGTCTGAGA
>DINJ01000050.1:3331-3726 GCA_002423665.1 Bacteroidetes bacterium UBA5543
CCTGCTTACACTGTGCTTCTCCTGGTATTCACTCATATCTATACGGGTCATCATGCTGTCATCATCAAACAATACTTCCGCCAATGCTTTGGCCAGTTCCGTTTTACCTACACCTGTAGTACCCAGGAAGATGAAAGAACCTATTGGCCTGCGCGGGTCTTGCAACCCTGCCCTGCCACGGCGTATAGCGTCAGACACCGCTTCAATAGCCTCATCCTGCCCTATCACACGCTTATGCAATTCTTCTTCCAGGTGCAGCAGTTTTTCGCGCTCGCTCTGCAGCATACGCTGTACGGGTATACCCGTGGCTTTCGCAACATTCTCCGCTATATCTTCCGCATCCACCTCTTCTTTCAGCAAGCGCTTGCGCTCCGCACCCATATCTTCCAGTTGCT
>DINJ01000050.1:3788-12633 GCA_002423665.1 Bacteroidetes bacterium UBA5543
TAATCACCTTCACGTTCCAGTTGTTCAGCCTGCAGCTTCAGGTCTTCTATGCTGCCTTTTGTTTCGTTCAGCTTTTCTACAATCTCTTTTTCTTCCAGCCACTTGGCCTTTAGCGTATCGCGCTCCACATTCAACAGCGCAATGTCCTGGTTCAATTGTTTCAGCTTACTCTCATCATTCTCACGCTTGATAGCCTCACGCTCTATTTCCAACTGGCGTATGCGGCGCTCCAGTTCGTCCAGTTCTTCCGGCATGGAGTTAATCTCCAACTTGAGCTTTGCCGCGCTTTCGTCTATCAGGNNTTCTATTGCTTTATCGGGCAAAAACCTATCGGTAATATACCTGTGCGACAATTCAACAGCCGCAATGATTGCTTCATCCTTAATACGTACCTGGTGGTGATGTTCGTAACGCTCTTTCAATCCACGCAGTATACTGATAGCATCTTCCACACTTGGCTCGTCTACCAGCACCTTCTGGAAACGGCGCTCGAGGGCTTTATCTTTTTCAAAGTATTTTTGATATTCATTCAATGTAGTGGCACCGATCGCCCTCAACTCACCACGTGCCAGTGCAGGTTTCAAAATATTAGCCGCATCCATAGCACCCTCCATAGCTCCCGCACCTATCAGCGTATGTATCTCATCAATAAACAGCACTATACTACCATCACTCTCCGTCACTTCTTTGATGACAGCTTTCAGGCGCTCTTCAAACTCACCACGGTATTTGGCACCCGCCATCAATGCACCCATATCCAGTGCGTATATAATTTTTGATTTCAGGTTGTCCGGCACATCACCATTGATGATACGGTGCGCCAGCCCTTCTATAATGGCGGTTTTACCTACACCCGGCTCACCTACCAATATGGGGTTATTCTTACTCCTGCGCGAAAGGATATGCAGTGTACGACGTATCTCCTCGTCACGACCTATTACCGGGTCCAGTTTGCCGGCTCGTGCCAGTTCATTCAGGTTCTTGGCATAACGGTCCAGCGAGTTGTATTGCTGGCCGGCTGTTTGGGAATCGACCTTACTGCCTTTGCGCAATTCTTTTATTGCAGCCACCAGTCCTTTTTCCGTCAGGCCACCATCTTTCAATATTTTGGCAGTATTATCATTTACCTGCAACAGTGATATCAACAAGTGTTCCTGAGTAACGAACTCATCGCCGAATTGCTTCAAAATTGCACCTGCTTTCAGTATAGCATTATTTACCTCGCGGCTTACTGACTGCGCCGGTTCACCCGATGTAATTTTAGGCAGTTTCTCTATCGCTTCGTTCAACTTGCCTTCTACCAGGCTGAGGTTAACATCATTCTTCTTCAATAAATATGACACGGGGCCATCTTTATCGTCCAACAGAGCTTTCAGCAAATGCGCTGTTTCTATATTAGGGCTTTGGTGATTGAATGCCAGTTGCTGCGCTTGTTGCAGCATTTCCTGGGCTTTGATTGTAAAATTATTCAGGTTCATATTTTATCCTTTCTCCTTACCCATTACATCATAAAAACTGTTCCAAAACATACAAAACGCAGTAATGGCAGGAAAAGAAAAACGGATAAGACAGCTTGTCTTATCCGTTGATTTTCAACTGAATTTNNTTCAGTACACCGGTTGATTTATCTGACTGATTGGCTGATATTAGTTCAGCAAATCTGCATTTACTTTCAGTTTCATGTCAAACTTCAATGTGTTTGACCTGGAAACGTCTTTAACAAAAAACGCTTGTATACGCACCCTCATAGTATCCGCTACGAAAACATCCATCAGGTTGATATCAGCCGTTGTCAACTCAATACTACGCCCGGTGTCGGGTACATTAAAATTATAGGCAGCCAGCTGCTCAGGCACGCCATTGGCGGAGAGATATATCCATACCGAATCCATAACACCAAAATCCTGGTTGGCAGGCAGCAACATGTCAACAGCCAGTTTTGAGAGTTTCACACTGGTTACCAGATCTACTGCAGATTCATTGTCCTCCAATATTTCCTCGGAATTAGTTGGTATAGAGATTACAGGCAAAGACTCCTTTAATCCCGAGCCTACGTGCGGATCACCCGGAATACCAGCGACAGTTACCACATCATCATAAGGAACCGTAATAGTAATATTTAGCGCCTGTTTCAGCTTTGTACATGCTGTAAAACTCACGGTAAGCGCTAATAGCGAATAAAATAGAACCCTCATATACATTTTGTAAGATTTTAAATGCACAATAATATATTCAGGCCACAGGCCTGTTTATCCATCTCTCTTATAATTATATGTGCACAGACAGGAACTGCCTATAGTTATGTAAATATACTATCATTAACATCTAAATAACAAATTTTAGAGAAAAATATTTATCCCATTGACACATTAAGAATACTTAAAATGCCACATTTGAATAAAGTCAAGAAGCTATTGATATAATACAACCAATACTATGTAAACAAAAACAGTTTGTGTATCTTGTAAAGTCGCCGTATCCCCTAATGCCATTTATTTATGCTTGAACAAATGAACACACACACACTATTGACACTGATGGTATTGGTGCTATCAGTATTTTCCTTCAATTCTGCTAAGGCTACCCATGCTGCCGGAGGTGAAATTTCCTATGAATGGGTAAGTGACTCTACATACAGAGTATATTTTAAGTTTTACAGGGACTGCTCCGGAGCTGGGGCGCCGGGCAACAATTCTGTCCTGCTGTGCATTACCAACTCATGTAGTTTCTACAACAGTACTGTGTACATGAACCGCATCACTAAGCTGCCGGACAGTTCACTCAACGGGTCACCTGTAAGTACGGGTTGTGCAGGCATAGGTACCAGATGCAGCAGCAGCACATCGGTGATGCCCGGCTACCAGGAGTGGTGGTATTCGGCAACAGTTACGCTGCCTTCACGTTGTAACGCCTGGAAATTCAGTGTACAGCTGGCTGCGCGTAATCCAAGTGTGAACCTGGTAAATGCGGGTTCAACATCGCTATATGTAGAAGCTACACTGAATAACGTAGCTGCTCAAGGGAATTCATCTCCCTACTTTTCTGTAAAGCCGGTACCATCAGTGTGTATCAACCAGAACTACACATATAACAATGGAGGTGTAGATCCGAACTCCGATTCACTGACATTTGAAATGTCCCGCCCCCAGAATACAACCGGTGGTTGCCCGATGACCACTACCAATATTAATTTTGCAACGGCATCTCCATCTTTTAATACTACAACCAACCCGCTGCAGACTAACAACTCATTCGTACTGGACACCACAACAGGACAAATGACATTTAAACCCACACAATTAGGAGCAGCGACATTGACTACCGTGATTAAGGAATACAGGAACGGTGTGTTAATAGGGACTGTAATGCGTGATATACAGGTGTATGTTATAAACTGTAGTGTGCCCGGCCCGGTAGTAAACACCGTATCAAGCACTATTTCTGGCGCCACATTAATCAATGGGAAAGTACAGGCCTGCGCCGGTGTGGCTATGAGTTTCTGTTTTGNNCTGTAAAAGATTCTACCTGCAAATCTCCGGGCGCACTTATTTCGCAAACGTTTGTGCTTCCTATCTATATCTGGCCGATAACTGACATCGTAAAGGACACTACACTATGTTATGGTGATACCGTTAAATTAATAGCAGTTGGCGGCTCCGCTTTTACTTGGTCTGCATTACCCGGAGGGTCAGGAATTACATCTTTAAGTTGTACAACATGTAAAGAACCTTTTGCATGGCCTACAACCAATACGCAATACAGGGTTACCAATAGCGCTACACAGTATTGCTCAAAAAACAGCGACACGGTTACTGTAAATATACTCGACATACGATATGACACGCTTCTTGCTTCCAGCAACAGTGCTGTTTGCGAGGGTGATACACTCAAACTGTTCGCTACCAATGCTCCAACCGGCTATGGATACCGCTGGACCGGCCCGGCGGGATATACATCCACCTCGCAAAACCCGGTAATACCTAATGTTGCACTATCCGGCGGAGGCAATTACATTTTGAAGTCAAGCAAACTCCATTGTACATCATTCCCGGACACAACAGCTGTTACAATAAAGCCCCGACCAGCGAAACCAACCGCCACAAACAACGGTGCACTTTGCGCTGGCAGTACGTTAAACTTATTTGCAACTACCATAACAAATGCTACGTATTCATGGTCAGGCCCGGCAAGCTTCAGCTCTACACTGCAAAATCCGGTTATTACTAATGCAGACACCTCCAAATCAGGGAAATATGTTGTTCGTGCTATTTCTACTATTAACAGCTGTCTTTCCTTACCGGATACAACAACCGCTGTTATCAACCATATACCTGTTATTAGTGGTATATCAGGCAGTCAGCCTACTACCTGTAACGGCACACAGGGCACCATCAGCCTTACCGGTTTGAAACCATCNNAACTACAGCAAAAACAGCACTCCGCAATCGCCTGTTAACATAATTACTAATGGTAGCGGAAATCTTATTATGACAGGGCTTTCAGCCGGCACCTACTCACAAATACGGGTAACCCTGAATGGCTGCACCTCTGCTATGGCGTCGAATGTTATACTCACTGACCCCATAGCACCGATTGTACTTGCATCATCAAATAGCCCGCTATGCGCTGGCGATACGATTTTACTTTCTGCAGGCTCAGACTCTACAGGTGTAACATTCTCGTGGACAGGACCTCAAAGTTTCAGTTCATCAAGCCAAAATCCTACCATTAATAACGCTGCTGTAAATAATACAGGTTCATACATCGTAACGGCTACGAAAAACAACTGTACTTCATTGGCAGACANNCTGTACAAGTAGTTATCTTCCCGATACCGGCGGCACCTACGGCAGGCGGTACTACTCCTATTTGCAGCGGAGACAACATGCAACTTACTGCAAGTACGACGGGAGGTGCTACATATAATTGGGCAGGCCCTAACAGCTTTAATAGTACATTACAGAACCCTATAAGGTCAAATACAGACACAACCATGTCGGGTGTATACTCTGTATCAGTTACTCTAAATGGTTGTACCNNTGTTCCACACTTCAGAACCCCACAATCCCTAATGCCCAGTCTGCTAACGATGGTTTTTATGCGGTGCGAACAATCATGAACGCGTGCAGTTCTGCTGTAGTAGTTACTCGTGTAACTGTAAAACCAACTCCCGCCGTACCAACTGCAAGCAACAACGGGCCGCTATGTACCGGCAACACGCTGCAACTAAGCGCCAGTACTAGTGGCAGTGCTACTTATAGTTGGTCAGGGCCAAACAGCTTCAGCAGTACTACACAAAACCCATCTATCACCAATGCGCAATCTACCATGTCGGGCATGTATATAGTAATTGCTGCAATAGACTCCTGCGCTTCCCTGCCGGACACTACTGTTGTAAGCATCAACACTACACCCGCACCTGTAATTGGTGGTTCTTCAATTACACACCCTTCTACCTGCGGAGGCTCTGATGGCCGCATTACATTTACAGGCTTAAGTATCAACACAAATTTTACTGTCAACTCTGATTATGAAGGCACCCCTCAGTCACCACGGGTAATTTCTTCGNNGCGTATCTGTCCCTGTTAGTTTGTTGACTCTGGTTGACCCTACTCCTCCAGGCATCAGCCTGGATACATTCTTCCACCCAACAACATGCGGTGGCACTGATGGCTCTATTCTAATAGCCGGTGTAACAGCAAACGCTTCATATACAGTTAACTTCAAAAGAAACAACATTGCTCAGGCACCACGAAACCTCGCAAGTAACAGCTCTGGTGTAATTACGCTGATAAACCTTGATGCGGCTGTGTATAGCAATATAATCGTAACAGCAGCAAACAATTGTACGTCTGACCCGCTAAGTAACGTAACATTAGAAAACCCCAAGGCACCTGTCGTATTAGCATCTGACAATACACCTATTTGCGAAGGAGATACCCTGAAGCTCTTTGCAACAGCNNTAATTGTTCACCCGACACCCGCAACCCCGGTAGCCAACAGCAACAGCCCGCTGTGTACAGGCGACTCGTTGATACTTACCGGCTCTGTAGTAACAGGTGCAACCTACGAGTGGACAGGGCCGCTTGCTTTTACAGCTAATACACAAAATACAGGCATCGGCAATGTAGACACTCCTAATACAGGTAATTACATCGTTACAGCTACTGTCAACAATTGTATATCATTGCCCGATACTGCAATCGTAATAGTATACGATGTGCCCATTATAGACACATATGCTTACTCAAACCCTACAACCTGCGCAGGTAATGAGGGTACTATCAGCCTATTCGGGTTAAAGAACAATACGGCTTACAATGTAAACTTCAAACACAACTCTATTTCTCAGGCTCCCCAAAATATCAGCACCAACAGCACCGGCAAGCTGACTATCTCAGGACTCGCAGCAGGTACTTACACAGGCATTACCATCTCGCAAAACAACTGTACCTCTGACAGTGTAGCAACTATTGTACTGGTGGACCCCAATGCACCGGTTGTAAACGCTACCAACAACACGCCGATTTGCGAAGGAGACACCCTGAAGCTCTTTGCAACAGCTGACTCGGCGGGAGTAACATGGAACTGGACAGGGCCGCTCAGCTACAGCAGCTCTTCACAAAATCCCGTAATTACAAATGCCATCCCTACCCAGTCGGGTACTTATATACTCACAGCTACAAAAAACAACTGCTTGTCAGTGGGCGATTCAACTACCGTAATTGTTCACCCGACACCCGCATTACCTATTGCGAGCAACAATGGGCCACTATGCTCGGGCAATACATTGAATCTGTTTTCAGATACGCTTGCCGGGGCAACATATGCATGGTCCGGGCCGTTGTCTTTTACCTCTTCAGTACAAAACCCATCAATATCCAATGCACAACCTGCTATATCAGGTTTGTATTATGTGTACGCTACGGTTAATGGCTGTATTTCTCCGACGGATTCAACCACAGTTTCCGTTTATCCTTTACCGGCACCAATTATAGGAGGAACTACACTCACGCATCCAACTACATGTGGTGGCAACGACGGGCAAATTCAAATAAGCGGACTCAACTTCAATGCAACCTATATTGTCAACTATCTGAAAAACGGCTCTGCGGCCACACCCGCAACTATTTCAACTAACGGTTCGGGAGTTTTAACTATTTCAAACCTCACCGCAGGCAACTACACGAATACGACTGTCACATCGGCAAACGGATGTACTTCCGACCCGCTACCAACCATGGTGCTGGCAGACCCCATACCTCCTGTAATAGCCGTAAATGCATATACACACCCAACGACCTGCCTGGGCAGCAATGGCAGTATAACATTATCAGGATTGCAACAAGGCAGCACTTACAAACTGATATACCGGAAAGATTCCGTAGCACAGCCCATTATTTCATTGACAGGTTCTTTCTCCGGCACGATTGTTATATCAGGGTTGACGAAAGGATATTATGACAGCCTGGGAGTAGAAATCTACAACTGTTATTCAAACATAGCAGGCCCGGTAACACTAAACGACCCCAATGCACCTGTCATCACCGCATCCGCATTATCACCTATATGTGAAGGCGAAAGCATATTACTTACAGGCACAAGTGACTCTGCAGGTGTAACCTGGTCATGGTCGGGGCCGCTGGGCTATACAGCTTCAGTGCAAAACCCTGTAATAACCAACGCTGTTCCTGCACAAACGGGTGTGTATACTTTATATGCCTCCAAAAACAATTGTACATCCGTTGCAGATACAGCATCTGTGTTAGTGTATCCTACACCAACTACACCTGTTGCATCAAGCAATACACCTATCTGTTCAGGCAGCACGTTATTGCTTAGCTCTACAACAGTTGCAGGCGCTGTTTATGAATGGCATGGGCCTAAATCATTCGGGTCAACGCTACAAAATCCTGTTATC
Organism: Bacteroidetes bacterium UBA5543; assembly: GCA_002423665.1. Taxonomy (GTDB): domain Bacteria; phylum Bacteroidota; class Bacteroidia; order Chitinophagales; family Chitinophagaceae; genus UBA5543. Next base: position 11,710 of record DINJ01000050.1, read on the forward strand.
AACAATGCAGATTCATCACACACCGGCAACTACATTGTGTATGCCATAGTGAACAATTGCTATTCATTGCCGGACACTACTGTTGCAACTATTTACCAGGTTCCGGAGATAGACAGTACAGAATACGTGCATCCGGTAACATGTAGTGGCACAGAGGGAAGTATTACACTTACAGGCTTGCTGTCAAACACAACATATACCGTTCAGTACAATAAAAACAACGTAGCACAACCTGCACTGCCGATAGCGACTAATACAGCCGGCAGGCTAACAATAAACAGTCTTGGCGCGGGATTATATTCAGGCATTACAGTCATGCTGAACAACTGTACATCAGACTCTGCAAATACAGTACAACTGTATGATCCAAACGCACCTGTAGTATCAACCAATAACAATACCCCCATATGCGAGGACGACACACTCAAGTTGTTTGCTTCGGCCGACTCAAGTGGTGTTACANNGACAGGCCCTATGAGTTTTAGTTCAACATCGCAAAATCCAATTGTCAGCAATGCACTACCCTCTCATTCCGGTCAATACATACTGACAGCAACAAAAAACAACTGTACATCGGTGGCAGATACAACATTAGTAATAGTGTATCCTACACCTGTTACACCTGTTGCCGGCAGCAACAGCCCTTTATGCGCGGGCTCTACCTTACAATTGACATCTACTGCTATACCCGGTGCTACATATTTCTGGACAGGGCCTCAAACTTTCAGTTCATCAGTGCAAACACCTTTCATAACAGGTGCTGACACAATTCATTCAGGTGATTATATAGTTTATGTCAAAGTAAACAATTGCGCATCGCCTGCTGACACAACTACGGTTATTGTGCATCACATACCGTCAATAGACACATTTGAGCACACAGACCCTACTACCTGTGCAGGTACTCAAGGCACTATTACACTT
>DINJ01000050.1:12685-12838 GCA_002423665.1 Bacteroidetes bacterium UBA5543
AGCGCAAGCCATCAATACAAATAGTGTTGGCAACCTTGTAATCAGCGGATTAAATGCCGGTGTATATTCAGGAATACGTGTTACACTTAACAATTGTACATCTGACACCATACCTGCCATAATTCTTAACGACCCCAATGCACCGGGAGCAAA
>DINJ01000145.1 GCA_002423665.1 Bacteroidetes bacterium UBA5543
TATTCGCCCTGGTTCCAGGTAATGATAAAGTCAAGTGGGCTTGCCTCGCAATAGCGGAATTTAAACATGGGGCGGCCCAATGAAGCTTGTATATTAGGATCCTTATCAATTCCGCACACTGATAAGTCAGATGCGCTAGCTCCTTTTAATAATAGGCCGGAAACATACGTTGTTGATACAAAGTTCACAATTGGCGGTGCAGAAGATATACCGCAGTTGGTATCAATTGTAGGATTATCACTATAGCACAATTGGATAATGATGTTCTTAGTAGTATCCCAGCTATATGGAGTACTGAATGTAAAACTGTGTTCTCCGTCAGGGAATGTAATTGTAGGTGTAGAATATACTTGCGTTAATCCAAAATTCTCAAAACCATCTGTTTCACTCAGAACTTCTTTGTCGGTACATTTTATCAAAATTCTGAAGTTACCGTAAACATAGTTAGGCACTGTATTGCCGGATGTTACAATACTCATACTCCTGATTGTAGAAGAATAGATACCACCAGCATCCATTTCTGTCTTACGTATCAGGTATTGCATACGACTTGTTCTCAGGGTATTGTACAGCACAGGGGTAACCGTACCAATTGTATCGTAGGCAACATTTCCAAAAACAGCAGAGCCGTAGACAGAACCAGAATCCTGACTATTGCAAAGTGTTGGATTGCCGATACCGCAGGACACGTTGTTTTTGGGAGGGCGACCAACAAGTAATGCTTCCAACTGCAAATAACCAGGTGTACACATCACAAGTGCATTCTCAGGATTTACAGGATTCTTGGGTGTTATTTTTACCTCGTTTGAAATATCCTTGTAAACCGTCACTGTGTCAACAGCTTTACAAGTACCTGCAAGATCCGGTGTTCTTACTACAAAATCAGTAGTGGCGTTTACCAATGCAAGTGGATTATGTATTGTAGCATCGCTCAGATTTGTTGCGGGGCCGCCATTTTCAGTCCAGCTCAAACGTAAATCATCAGCACCATATACATATAGTTGTACGGGTTTGGGATTTATTTCGCATGTCGGCAAATCAGGTCCTGCATTCAAACCGTTTAATACTTTAATTATTATTTCCCTATAGTTGGTAAGTACTATTGGCTGCGAGGCAAGACAAGTTGAGTCTTTAGATTCAACGATTAATGTATGTTCACCCAAATGAGATTGTGTAGGAGTCCAAGCGAATGTACCGGTAACATTTGAAGTACCTTGTCCATTGGTTGTAAATGAAGAACCGGGAATCAAAGCCGTGTTTGCATACATAAATACATTTGCACCAGGATTGTTTGACTTAGAATTCAAATCAAACTCCAGATTGCTACCCGGGCATACTAACACTGCATCACCCAATGATTTTGTCGATACAATTGTACCGTCAGTTATTGATGAAATAGCAGCTTTTACAGAGTCAATGTTGGGTGGAGGTGCGTTACATGGAAGTACTGATACCTGCACGTCACGGAAAACATAACTCAATCGCTGTGTTGTTCCACGCAGATAATCTTCGCCCCTGAAGGCAAGTACATATTGTCCTGTAGCAGAAGGTGTAAAATTAACGCTACCGGATGTGCTGTTAAGATTAAAACCTGTGCTTGAAGCTATCTGATTTTGAACAGAAGACGGAGGAGTATAAGTACATGGGTTATTAGGGCCTGTATAAGGAGTATGAGCTATCACGGCTATTGAGTCACCATTAGCATCGTATGGCCCATTAAGGTAAGTAGTAGGTTGGTTAACACATATATATGGCAAAGGATTACTTAAGAACTTTACAGTACTGTTATTGTACTTTGTCATATTGTCCAGACCTGCTTCGACATACAAAGAGCCGCAACCTGTAAGGTTACTGTTATTACGAGCACCCTCACTCCACCAAAAACGCCAGTCAGTACGTGCATATGGTAAAGTAATTACGCCTGCACGCCTACGCACCCTAAAACCAGGATACCTGTTTGCTGTTGCAAGGTTTGTTTTGCAGCTGTTACTATCGGCAAAGGCACCACATAACTGATGTACAGTGTCAGCAACTGCCAAAGAGTCAAAAACCTGGAATGAACCACTTGCACCCGGCAAGCCGTCTGCCTGGCCACTAGCTGAGGCGTATTGAACATTAGCTTGTTGAGAACCATTACCCTGGCAGGTTTGACAGGCATAATAAACAGTCAGTTCAACCCTGTATTTATACTCGGTTGTACCACTACACCCATCTACACCCGGCCCAATATAAGTAACACTTATGTCAGCCGCAGTAAGATGGCAAGCCTTTGCATTATTTATGCCCATGATTATCAGCATAATAGCAAATACAGCAGAAAAAACCCCTGATTTAGCAAAATGAATCATTCGTAGCGCTTTTATCATTTATTAAAAGTATCGTCGTGGTAAACTTTTTATGCAAATGTTAATTATTACCCAACTTATTACAGGACAGTATATTGTCAAAATAAGTTGGGCATTTGCATATTTATCTCTAAAATACCCCCCCAAAATATAAAAAAGGCTTGTAATAACACAAGCCTTTAATAATAATTTTTTAATGCTAATCTATTACCTTATCAGTGTTGTTTCACCCTTGTAGGTCTCTACAAAACCATCAGGATAGGCAACTCGTATCAGGTACGTATACACGCCCATCTCCTGAGGTACTCCCTCCCAGGTGCCATCCCAACCTCGTGTATGGTCATTGGTGTTAA
>DINJ01000056.1:0-10242 GCA_002423665.1 Bacteroidetes bacterium UBA5543
TTTTGTACATCGAGGAGTACAATAAAGCGTTATCGGAAATCAACACAGTTCTTCGCCAGGATGTTTACCATCCGGAAGGGTATTACCTGAAAGGGATGGTGTATAAGAGCTTGTCAGACACTACAAAAGCAATATCCAGTTTTATGACAGCTTTGCAGGTAAGGCCCGACTACCGCGATGCCATGATACAATTGGGTATTATGAACAGTATGAAGGGGGACCCCATAGCATTGCAATATTATGATAATGCTTACTCGCTTGACTCTATAGATATATTCCCCCTGTATGCACGGGGTGTTTTCTACCAGGATAAAGGCGATTATGAAATGGCTAAGCAGGAATACATTAATGCTATTCTGAAAGACAGGAATTATACAAGTACTTACTACAACCTGGGCTATATATACATGCAGCAGGATTCGCTGGATAAAGCATTCAGGCAGTACGATATACTAACTAAGTTAGACCCCACCGATCCTGAGGCGTATTTCAACCGCGGCCTTTGTTACGAACTAATGGGTAAGAAAGCTGAGGCAATTATTGACTATAAACAAGCGCTCATATTCGATGAAAAATATAAAGACCCCCAAGACGGGCTTGAGCGGCTAAATGCAAAATGATNNTGGGTAGCGATAAAGGATACCTGCACTGTTATAACCTCTATGGCTTTGAATGGAAATCTCCAGACGACTCGATGACCGGAGAGTTTATCATTCTGAAATCAGAGGATACGTTAGAACATAAAGACATAGTGAGGTTGAAGCTTTGCAGGGTTAAGGAGTTTTGCATTATGAGGGCGGGACACCCGGTAAATATACCTGTTGAGACAGGACTGCAACTGGAATATCCCGGGCAGGAAGAGCGTATATTCCTCAATTTTGATCCTTCTGGGCCTGATCCTGTATTTATTCCTTGTAAGTAGTATATTAGTAGCTACATGTTAAGGGTTCGCTTCCCCGTTTTTAGTCTATTATTTACATCAGCTATGTTGTGGCATGGTGCAGGCGCATATGCTCAGCAAAAAAAGCCCGCTACTAAGGAATCTAAACCTGATACGGTATTTGTAACGGAAAAGCCCAAACCCAAGCCCAAACCCGACTATTCGGCGGACATGAAAGAAACGGTAATAGTAATATACCCCAACGACACAGCTCCCAAGCCCAAGGTAACTTACAAAGATACAGTCATCATTATCAAAAAAGGCCTGACCAAAGAGCAACTGGCAGAACTGGAAAAAGAAAAGGCGGCAGAAATAATGAAGTCTAATAACTTTTGCCAATGCGTAAAGATGGACATAGAGGTTCGTCACGTTTTGCAACTGGAGACATACTTATCCTACAAATTTATTTTTAAGAATAGTTGCAAGGTAGATGTTTGGGTCAGTTCAAAGCATNNTTTACACCATACAATGCTTTTGACAAGCCGGTGAAGGTGCTGCGCAAACTGAGTTTTGTAAAACGTTACGACCATCCTGATTTTGTGAAAATAGCCCCGGGCGAAACGTATACTTTCGACTATGCCGACGATGCTTTTTTTGAATACGATTTGCAAAAGGGTGAGACTTATAAGTTTGTATTTGAACATCGCAACTTCGGCGAGCGTAGCAAACTATCCCCCGAAAAGACCTATCTCTGCGGACAGAAACGCGTGCAGATGATAACGGTGAAATAAACTAACGATGCCCGAAGAAAGCAAATTATTCAAAGACGTCTTTTTTAAACCCGGATTTATTAAAGAATTTGGTGAGGCACTTGCTTTTGCCATGCCTGGATTCAATAAAAAGTCATTTGAAAATAATGTGTTTGACAAAGACTGGCAGCACAAAGAGCTGAAACAACGAGTTCGCCACGTGGTATTGGTGTTGCATGCATTGTTGCCCAAAGATTTCCCTGTTGCTGTACAGGTGTTATTGAAAACAGTTGAACACTTGCGTAAACAGGGTATTAAGGAAGTGAGTTTTGGCTATATGGCATTACCTGAGTATATAGAGGTGTATGGTTTGGAATATTATAAAGAGTCGGTAAATGCAATGGAGTATATCACTCAGTTTATGAGTTGCGAGTTTGCGGTCAGGCCGTTTATCATTAAGTACGAAACGAAGATGATGAAGCAGATGCTGGCCTGGAGTAAACATAAAGACCCGAAGGTGCGTCGCCTTTCAAGTGAAGGATGTCGCCCTCGGTTGCCCTGGGCGATGGCATTACCTGCATATAAAAAAGACCCGTCACCCATATTGCCCATACTCGAAAACCTGAAAGAAGATGATGATATATGGGTGCGCAAAAGCGTAGCAAACAACCTGAACGATATATCTAAAGACAACCCGGAACTGACAACTGGTATCTTCAAATCATGGTTGGGGGATAGTAAGAACACTGACTGGATAGTAAAACATGCAGCACGTACATTACTCAAAGCCGGTAACAAAGAAGTGATGGGACTGTTTGGATTTAGTAAACAGAATGGAGTAAAAGTTGATAAGTTATTAGTCGAAACACCCAAAGTAAAAATGGGAAAAGACCTTGTGTTCTCTTTTACAGTTCACAACAACACCAAACAGGCTAAGACTATCAGGTTGGAATATGCGATGTATTACTTGCGTGCCAACGGCTCATTATCAAAAAAGGTATTTAAAATCAGCGAGAAAGAATACAAGCCGGGAAAAAGCACAACTGTAACAAGGAAACAAAGTTTCAAGCCCATTACTACCCGTGTTTACTATCCTGGCAAGCATAAAGTATCCGTTATAGTTAACGGGCATGAAGAGGCTATAGCTGATTTCGTGCTGGCTTAGTTGCTGCTGATTTCTTCCTTTTTAGCAGGCTTGGGCATGATGCCTTTCATGATTAAACCGAAAATCAAACCTGATGCCATCCACCATAAGAAATAAAATAGTAGTTTTTTTAATGTATATTCTTCGCCCATAGCCGTGTTAAATAGAGTCATAGCAAAAAACATCCACATGCCCCAGCCAAGCCCCTGTTGCCACCATGTTCTTCGGTTGTAATCAGGAGTAGTTAAGTCCAGATTTTTGTAACGCTCCGGTTGTTTTGCTAACCATTTATTATATAATGGCTTCCTGAACCAGAACCATATGGGAGCGGTGACGGTAAGCACTACAAAAGTACCAATGTTCATGAGGCAGGGTATTATACCACCACATGCCGGGCAGTATAGGCCAAACCAGTTTCTGAATGCGGTCTTATTGGTCAGGTTCCAGGTTTTGCTATCGTGTATAGTATTGCAGTGTGGACATGGAACATGGAAACGTTCTACCCATGCTTTTTTGCAGTTGCGTTCCATCAGCATCACCTTGGGCACCCGTTGGCCAAATATCAATTCATTGATTACCAACCCGGGGTTGATGATCCAGTGAAACATCATAAAATGTTTCCAGTCTGTTTTTCTGTATTTGTTTACATCATAGTTCATAGGATGGCACGTTTCTGTCCATAAAAATACAAAATCGCCGGGTAATTATCCCTTGGGCTTCTGGGGTGGGGCAGACGGGTTCTTTTTGCGCCCGGCATCTTTCATGGCTTTATCTATCAGCCATTCTATCTGCCCGTTCACGCTTCTGAACTCATCNNGGGCCTTATACGTTTCTTCGTCTATCCTTAAAACAAAATTTTTCTTCGCACTCAAAACCTACATTGTTGTTTATTGATAAAGTGTTCCCGTATTCAATACCGGCTGAGCATTTTTCTCACCACATAGCACTACCATCAGGTTGCTCACCATAGCAGCTTTTTTCTCATCGTCCAGTTGTACGATGTTCTTTTTGCCCAACTCTTCCAGGGCCATTTCTACCATGCCTACAGCTCCTTCCACTATTTTGTAGCGTGCAGCCACTATAGCAGTAGCCTGTTGCCTTTGCAGCATAGCACCTGCTATTTCCTGCGCATATGCCAGGTGGCTGATGCGTGCTTCGCGTATGGTTATGCCCGCTGTCGCCAGCCTGTCAGCCAGTTCTTTTTCCAGCATCAGGTTCACCTGTTCGCCGCCGTCACGCAGTGTTATTTTGGCGTTCTCGTCNNATACCGTTAGCTTTTACGCTACCTACGTATTTACCGAACAGGTTAAGCACTTTGGCATTGTTAGGCTGTACAATCATCAATCCTTTCCAGAACAAAATTGTGACTACCAGCGCAGGGAACGCGATCCACATATAAGCCAGGTCTGTCTGCATACCTGCAAATGCATAAAATGATAAGGCGAGTGTGGCAATGGATATAAACAAGACAACATAGCCATTCAGGGGTTTAATTACTTTTTCCATATAAATCTATTTTAGTGTATGATTACTTTATGATATCAATGTGATATCAAAGGTAAAATGAAAAAATATATCCGCCAAATTTTTTCGTCCGTGTTTATCTGCCCTCATTTTTTACATTTGCTATACTATGCTGTTTGCTGACATACCGGGACAGAAAGCCGTCAAAGAGGGCCTGCTGAATATGTGGAAGAGTAATCATTTTCCGCATGCGCTGATGCTGGNNAGCAAGTACTACATGCAGGAGTTCCGCGACTTTGTGAAGCAAACACCTTTCAGCAGCACATACGACTGGTTACAGTTTATAGATGCGGAGAACAAACAGGGTAACATTACGGCAGAAGAATGCCGCGAGATGATTGATACCCTCAATCTGCGCTCTTATGAAGGCGGTGCCAAGGTACATATCATATGGCGCCCGGAATACCTCGGTAAGGAGGGTAATATATTACTGAAACTGATAGAAGAACCGCCTGCTGATACCTACCTGATACTGGTAGCTGAGGACACAGAAGATATATTGGCGACTATACTGTCTCGTACGCAAATGGTGCGGCTTGCCGCCATTGCAGCTGCTGACATTGCCACAATATTGCAGAAACGCAACCTTGCCGATGAAAACAAAGCTTTACAGGTAGGGCATATGGCCGATGGTAGTTATGCAGAGGCGCTACGATTGCTGCAACATGCAGAGAACGATTTGTTCCCTGAAGTGCGCAGTTGGTTCAATGCTTTGTTTACTAACAACGGATTAGCGATTACGAAATTCGCTGACCAGTGGAGTAAGGCAGGCCGCGAGCAGCAGAAGAACTTTCTGAATTATATTGTCCAATTGCTGGAGCAGGCAATACGCACCCGCTACCNNTTGCCTCCTGCTGAGTCCGAGTTTGTTCAGAAATTGGCGGCCATGCAAATAGGGCTGGAGACTATCAATAGTATGGTAAAGGAACTGACGGACACTATATACTATATAGAACGTAATGCCCATAGTAAAACACAGCTGCATGTGCTTTCAATCAGGTTGGTGTATATTATTACCAACAGGGTATTGCCAGTTATTTAGTTGTCAGAAAGGAAACCGCGTTTTACGGCCTGCATGTGAAACCAGGGGTTTAATTTGTTCCTGTTCTTGGCCAGGTATTTACGAACAACGGGCTGGTCAGGATTCATCATACGGGTAGGACATTCTGTAATATCAGCCATCGTATCACAACGCACACTGATTTGCCCCGCATCGCCCGCGCTGATGTAGTAGAGCGGTTTGATGCCGTCTTTTACAAAGCCTATGCCGTGTATTTTATTACCGGCTACATTCTCCAGTGAGCATTGCACGGAGTTGTCGTAGATAAAGGTGTATGCCAGTTCCCCTTTGCCGTTCTCGTACTTCAGGTAAAATACTTTGAGATCAAGCATGCCATAGGTAACACCCGGAAGGTCCCTGCCCATGCAGTTTTTTGCCACAGGTACATCGCAGTGGTTGCAGTATAAGCGCCATTTCACTTCTTCATACAAGTCCAGTATACCNNATTTGCCCCAGGTAGTCCTGCTCCATTTTCTCCAGCAGTGCTTCCGGCGAGCGTTCTTCCTGTTCTTCATTACAACCAGCCAGTAACACAAGCATGCAAAAGGCAATCAATAAACGTATCATGTACACTTGGTAAATATGTGCAAAATTAAGGACGTACCCAACTATCATTTGTTAAAGCGACTATTATCTTTACCCACAATGACGAAGATAGGCCTGATATCGGATACACACGGCTACCTGGATGAAGCAGTATTCAAATACTTTAAAGATTGTGATGAAGTATGGCATGCGGGAGATTTTGGTAATACTGAACTGGTAGAACGCCTGCAAGCCTTCAAGCCATTGAAAGGTGTGTATGGTAATATAGACGGGCATGAAATCAGGGCAGAGTTTCCTGAAAAATTAAGGTGGCACTGCGAAGGGGTAGAGGTGCTGATGATACACATTGGTGGTTATCCCGGTCGTTATGCCCCGGCCATAAAACAGGAAATTATACAGCACCCGCCCAAGCTGTTTATTACAGGCCACTCGCATATACTCAAAGTAATGCACGACGACAAGTTGGGCTGCCTGCACATCAACCCCGGCGCTGCCGGCAATCATGGCTGGCACAAGGTGCGCACTATTGTCAGGTTTGTAATAGACGGCGCAAGAATGAGTAATTGCGAAGTGATTGAGTTGGGGAAGAGGGGAAGTATCATCAATTGACGGAAGCGTATAAACTAAAAAAGTCAACCATCAGGTTGACTTTTTACTATAATCTCTGAATTCAATTACTTCTTGGCCTTGAATTCCTCTTTTACTTTTTCGATATCAACAGACTTCATCACAGGCTTGAAATTCTGAACCTTCAAATCTGTTCTTCTACGTGCTGATTGAGCTCTGTCTCTTCTTACTTTTCTTTTCAATCTGGTAACTCCCATGATAGTAATTTTTTTAATCCAATCGTCTGCCATTGTGCAGCAGGTCGCAAAAATAGCAGAATCTATCAATCTTAAAAAATAATTTTAAGCTAATCCAGCGTATAAATCATGTAAATAACCCTGATCATGGTTAGTTTTGGCCTCAGCACATGGAAAAACCGACATTACCAAAAGGAACACGAGATTTTGGGCCGGCCGTAATGGCAAGGCGCCAGTTCATATTAGACACCATTAAAGGGGTATTTAAGAAGTATGGCTTCCAACAACTGGAGACTCCTGCCATGGAAAACCTCTCTACCTTGACGGGTAAATATGGTGAAGAAGGGGATCAGTTGCTTTTTAAAGTGCTCAATTCAGGAGATTACCTGAAGAACGCTGATCCGGAGAAGTTAAAGTCCAAAGACTCGAAAGGGCTCACGTTCGATATTTCAGAAAAAGGGCTCAAATACGATCTCACCGTTCCCTTTGCCCGCTATGTGGTGATGAACCGTCACGAGGTTACTTTTCCATTCAAACGCTTTCAGATACAGCCCGTGTGGCGTGCCGACCGACCTCAAAAAGGAAGGTACCGTGAATTTTACCAATGCGATGCCGATGTTATCGGCACTGACTCCCTGCTTTGCGAAGCGGAAATAATCTTGATGATTAAAGAAGTTTGCAAAGGGTTAGGCATTGACGATTTTTCCATCAAAGTCAACCACAGGGGTATCCTCACTGGGCTGGCAGAAATTGCAGAAGCTAAGGGAAACGAGTCTTCTTTATTTGTAGCCATTGACAAGCTCGATAAGATCGGTGAAGACAAGGTAAAAGAAGAATTGAGCAGCAAGGGATTCAGCACTAACAGCATCAATCGCATTTTTGAAATCCTGAATTTCAAAGGGTCTAACCTGGAGAAAATAGAATTACTGCATAGCCGTTTGGAACAATCTGAAAAAGGAACCAAAGGCGTTCAGGATATAAAACAAATCATTGAGTTGTTATCCAAATTTGACCTCGCGGGTGATTCTTTCGAGCTGGACATTGCACTAGCCCGAGGACTGAGCTATTATACAGGTGCTATTTTTGAAGTGAAGATCAACAATGTGGGCATTGGCAGTGTGAGTGGAGGGGGGCGGTATGATAACCTTACTGGTGTATTTGGATTAGAGGGGGTATCCGGAGTTGGGTTTTCTTTTGGTGTGGATCGCTTGTACGATGCCATGGAAGAACTGAACGTATTCCCCGAGGATACAGAAGAGTCAACAAAAGTACTCATTGCTCATTTTGACGAAGAAGCCATGCGCTATGGACTGGCCACCCTCAAAGCATTAAGACGAGAAGGTATTGCCGCAGAGATTTACCCTGATGTGAGCAAGCTTAAAAAGCAGTTGGATTATGCCAATAAGAAAAAGATTCCTTATGTTGTTGTTATTGGCTCCGATGAAATGAAAAGCGGAGACCTAACGTTTAAAAATATGAAAACTGGTGAGCAGCAACGCCTGACGCTGGAGGAGATACTAATCCAATTCTGATTTGAGCAAGACGCATTCCATCTCTACAAAAACGCTAACCCTCTCTGAGGTGGGTGAGATATTGAATGGTCCAATCAATTTATCAAAGGAAGCAGTATTAAAAATTACCACCTGTCGTGATTATCTGGATAAAAAAGTAAGCGAATCTGCCACCCCGGTTTATGGTATCAATACCGGCTTCGGCTCTCTTTATAGTAAAAACATTCCAGCAGAAGAACTCGGTAAACTGCAGAAAAACCTGGTGATGTCGCACGCCTGTGGTACTGGCCCCGTGGTACCTGCTGAAATTGTGCACCTCATGCTCTTTTTAAAAGTGCAGTCACTGGCCTATGGCTATTCTGGCGTACAACTTGAAACGGTTGAACACCTCATCGCATTATATAATAACAGAGCACTCCCTGTAGTCTATGAAATGGGATCATTAGGTGCGTCCGGTGATCTCGCTCCATTGGCACATCTTACGCTTCCTTTAATTGGAATGGGTGAAGTAGACTATAATAACAAACGTTATCCCGGTAGCGACCTTTTAAAAGAATTGGGCTTGTCTCCTATTGAGTTCAAAGCCAAAGAGGGATTAGCATTGTTGAATGGCACTCAATTTATGAGCGCCTATGGCGTATGGTCTACCCTTCACGGACAACGCTTGTTGAGGCTTGCCAATCTTATTGGAGCCTTATCATTGGATAGTTTTGATGGCCGCATTGAACCCTTTGATGAATTGGTCCATGCTATTCGACCACACAAGGGACAAGTAAGTGTAGCTCAGGATGTGAAAAGGGTATTAACGGGCAGCGGTATTCTGGCCCAACCCAAAAAACATGTACAGGATCCCTACTCCTTCCGATGCATCCCTCAGGTACACGGGGCTACGGATGATGTTATTAATTATGCCGCACAAACTTTCTTAACCGAAATCAACAGCGTAACGGATAACCCGAACTGTTTTCCAGAGGAAGATAAAATCATTTCGGCAGGTAACTTTCATGGACAGCCTTTAGCGCTTGCCATGGATTTTTTAGCTATCGGGTTGGCTGAATTGGGAAGTATATCAGAAAGAAGAACTTACCAATTGATTTCAGGGTCGCGCGAACTGCCCAATTACCTTGTAGCTAATCCGGGTATTAATTCAGGATTGATGATACCCCAATACACCGCTGCTTCAATGGTAAGTCAGAACAAACAATTGTGCACTCCTGCCTCTGTGGACTCGATTGTTTCCTCTAATGGACAAGAGGACCATGTAAGCATGGGAGCTAATGCCGTAAACAAGCTGCGAAAAGTGGTAGGCAATGTGCAGCGTGTGTTGGCCATAGAGTTACTTACAGCTGCACAGGCGCTCGAGTTTCGCAGGCCACAGCAATCCTCACCAGCCATTGAGCGTATATGGAATCAGCTTCGCGAAACAGCTTCATTTATGGCCACCGACGAGGTACTGCACTATCGGATGAAAGCCGCAGAACGATTCCTCGACCAAAACCCCGATATACCCGCCAATCTGAAATAAGTAAACCAGGACATGCCGGGCATGTCAGTATATGACACCAGAAAAAAACTACATAGTATTTCAGTGCTACGGCCACGAGAGCATATTTCACGAATGCGCTTTCGCATTGCTATCGCTTTCGCGCCACGGTATCGGAGCTACTTCGGCAAACACGGAAGTATGGATTTATACCGACAATCCTTCATGGTTCCATCGGTTTAAAAGCTGCAACATTCCTCTAAACTTCCGCCAGCTCGATTCGGCAACAANNAACCATAGTGGGGTTGTACTTTATGCCGATACAGATGTGGTATTTACAGGCTCACCCGCATCTTTATTCAGCGGCATTGCTGCTGGCCGCCTTTACATGCATGTAATGGAAGATGTGGTAAGCAATTGCACAAACCCTATACTCACCAAACTCAACGCTTACCTCAGAACAGCATCACATCCCCAGGTTGCCGGGAAACCCCTGTGGGATCTCCCTATGTGGAACGCTGGCGTACTGGGCTTCCATACCA
>DINJ01000056.1:10329-11036 GCA_002423665.1 Bacteroidetes bacterium UBA5543
CAAGAGGGACAGATAAAAACCGCCGCCCCTTGTATACTTCATTACTGGAACATGAAAGAACTACGCCCCATGCTGGCATCCTTCTTTCAGCACTTTAATAATGAGACCTGGGACACCCTGGCAAGGTATGCCACAGCCATTCAGCTGCCGGTACTGATGCAGGAAAAAGTGAACTTCCTGCTCAACCGTAGTATCGCAGGCAAGTTGCGCAAAAACAATTGGCAACCCCAGGCCTGTAACTGGGATGAGGCCGTGGCACAATTGTAGAAAATGAGGCGGGGTGCACCANNGGCTCGAAAGTGAGATTCCTATTGTATTGTTTCCCGGTAGCCCGGCCCAGGTGTCTGGCTTCGCAGATGCATTGCTCTACCTCTCGGTAATATCCGGTCGCAACCCCGAATTGCTCATCGGTCAGCACGTGGCATCAGCGCCACAGGTCAAAGCCAGCGGCCTTGAAGTGATTTCTACAGGGTATATTATCGTAGACGGGGGCGTACAGACTACAGTATCCTACATCAGCAACACCACACCTGTACCAGCAGATAAACCTGAGATTGCACTATGCACTGCATGGGCAGGTGAGCTGCAAGGCAAACACGTTATATACCTCGATGCAGGCAGCGGAGCAAAAACACCAGTATCAGATGAGATGATAAGCAAGGTGAGCAGCAATATCGATATCCCACTCATAGTAGGCGGCGGTATTA
>DINJ01000208.1:0-1389 GCA_002423665.1 Bacteroidetes bacterium UBA5543
AGGGAGCCCAGAGATTTTTGTGTTTTATCTTATCATCGCCTGAGCCCATACTATGCCTAACCCTACACCAGGTCCAAAGTCAATTTGAGTTACTGTGACACCTCCTTGAGGTTTCCATCCTTCTCCTATCATCTTGTTAACTTTCTCAGATAATGGATTAGCAGCATCTGCATGTACTATTATATACTCGTTCATTTGCCGATATATTTACTGTGATTTACCATTTTGGGCAGTACTCTTAAAAATCTCAATAACCTTGGTTGACATGTCTATATCAGCATCTGAATTATTGTAACCAGTGTTTTGGCTATTGAATATAGCTTGGGTTGTTTGTAGTAATACCGCATTTTTTGTTTGCTCGTCAGTGGCACCTGCTATAAATGTCTCAAATGTTCTAAGTGCGTTATGCCTATGCTTATTAATAATTGCATTGTGTTTGTATGCTTTAAAGTTCTTATTGATTATAGATAAGGCATAGAAGCAAATAGAGAACAATACTACTTTTGAAATTGTGAACTGTACAATTGTTGATGTATTTGCTTCATTGCCAATTATTGTGACTGGTACAAACAATATGCATACTGCTATTAAGCTAGTAGTTATGAGTATTCCAAATAGCCATTTCTGCCATGTTTGAGCCTTTACCTCGTATTCCATTGCCTCAGACAAAAAAACTTCACTATGTTTCGCCACCCCAGTTTGTTCAGCTGCGCTTTTAATACTTGACTTAATATCATTAATATTATCTAGAATGGTCCGGGCCTCGCTGTTAATTGACTGAATATCTGCAATTGTTTTTTGAGCTTCTAAGTGAAAATTATCATCATCAAATAGGAAACTGTTTATTTTGTTAAGGTCTGCTATCGTATTTACAATAGGATCTTTAAGTCGGTGTACACCGGCAATTAGGTTTTGTCTGTGCTGTGGATTGTGCTTCGTAATGTCAAAGCTCTTTATACCGTTTAATGNNGAGTAAATTCTCTAAGTTGGTTAATCGTTCTAGTGAAAGTACATTTAAATCGAACCCCCTGAGCTTATCAACGCATTTTCTTATTAATTCAAATTCAAATAATAATTCAGAAAAGTCACTTTTGGTGCCTAATTCAGCATTGCGAATAAGCTCATGTATTATATCAAATTGTAAAACTGTGTTTACTCTATTGTTAATTGCTGTAATTAGGTCTTTAAATTGCTTGTTTGACATCGTGAATCGTTAGTTTATATCATAAAAGTAATAATTTAATGATGTTAACAGCCGAATATTATAAGGTAGTTTTCCGCAATCTGTTAATAACTCAGGTACTCCATTTGCAAAAAGTTTTAAATACTGCCGCGTCGCGCTGCGCGACGCGCGACAGTTCTTTTCCTCTCGTCATTGCGAGGCACGAA
>DINJ01000208.1:1511-8352 GCA_002423665.1 Bacteroidetes bacterium UBA5543
CCCGAAGAAAAGCTGAACAGCCTGACACGTACCAACCACCAGGGCGTGGTAGCATGGGCCAGCCTGCTGAATTATACAGACTTGCAGGACGCCATATCGCATGTGGTAGAAAGCGGCGAAACGCCCCTGTTTATACTGCTGGATGGTGTGACCGATGTGCGCAACGTGGGCGCTATTGCCCGTACTGCCTTGTGTACCGGTGCGCAGGGGCTTATACTGCCTACCTCGTCATCGGCATCGCTTACCGAGGAGGCTATCAAAACATCGGCAGGTGCATTGCATAAGATATTGCTCTGCCGTGTGCCATCCGTTCCGCAGGCTATAGACGTGCTGCGCCTCAACGGCATACAGGTGCTGGGCACGCAGATGAAAGGTAGTGTTCCCCTGTACGAAGCAGATATGACAACACCATCGTGCATTGTGATGGGGGCTGAAGATACTGGCATTAGCAAAGACGTACTGAAACGTGCAGACCAGTTGATACACATCCCCATGGCACAGGGTNNTGGTGCTGTACGAGGCGCTAAGGCAGAGAATACACATGAAATAAACACCCGTATAAAAAACTTTTTGCGTTTTAAAGATTACCGTTACTTTTGCCACAGCTAAGGTTTCCGAAATACTCGGAATGAAAAGGGAACCGGGTGTAAATCCCGGACATTACCCGATGCTGTAAGCTTCAATAAAAATCTTTTGTATCCACAGCCACTGTTTCGCCGGCGAAGCGGGAAGGCGGCAAAAGACGAAGTAAGTCAGAAGACCTGCCTTGGTGTATTACTTATCGCTGCTTTCGGGATTTAAAGGCACAGGTAAGAACGAGGCAACCTCACTGTCTTTTTCTCATCTGGATTTNNTGCGTAATTGTTTAACTTTTAAAGCAACATTATGCGCAAGATTTTAACACTCTCAATGGCACTGTTCTTCGGTGCAACAGCCGTACAGGCACAAACCGTCGCTACCTTCGACACACTTTCTCTTACAGGTACAGACACATTTTATGTCAACTATTCAGATCCCGGCAACAATGTAGGTTTCGATGACGGGCTAGCACATTTTGAACGTGTGTATGATACGCTATGGGGCGGTACATGGGTAAGTGGTTTTGCTTATACCAATAGTACTGACGTGAGCGACAGCTCGTACAACAACCTGTATACTGCCGCACCAGGCAAAGGGTATAGCAATTCTGCAAATTATCTTTCTGTTTCCGCCTTTTCTCCGGTAAAAATACGCCTGAAGGGTAAAGCTGTAGGCCAGCAGGTAAAAGGCTTCTATGCTACCAACCTGGTATATGCCTATAAGGAAATGACTACGCAGGGTTTCAGTAAGAAGTTTGGCGGCGTGCCCAATACAGAGCCTGATTGGTTTAAGATAACCATCAAGGGTTACCTGAATGGCAGCCTTAAGACAGACAGCGTTGATTTTTACCTGGCTGATTTCAGGAACCCNNAATTATCATTGAGTTCTACCGATACAGCCGGAGGTTTTGGTATGAACAACCCCGCCTATTTCGCTATGGATAATTTCGTGACCCTGGAATCTGTAGGTGTAGCTAAAACAACAACGTTCGCTGCTAAGGTATATCCTAACCCCGCTACCGACATACTGATAGTTGAGATGAATGACAAGTCTATTGAATATGTAATGATAACTGATGCTGCAGGCAGGCTGGTAGCCCGCGTGGCGGCTGAAGATAAGTTAACTTTGAACCTGTCAACATACACTCCGGGTGTCTATCTCCTCACTATGCAGGGCGAAAACGGTATGGCTACCGCACGTTTTGTTAAACGATAATCATGAGGTTATTTGTTCTGTTATATATAATATGCTGCTCACTGCCTGCGGTTGCGCAATACGCACCGCAGGCAGGTGTAGCGGGCAGTACTGCCATCAGCAAGAGCGATAGCCGGATTGTTGGCTGGGCTGTTAGCTGCACGGTAGAGCGTGGCTGGCTGGATATTGCCGACAAGCAGCAGGGCAGGGCGTCACTTGGTGATCAGGCGCACGCTGTTGGGCAGGCTGACAATGGAATAGTGAGTCTTGGTGATAGTGGTACTGCAGTGCTTAGTTTTTCAGCGCCATTGTACAATGGCCCGGGTGTAGATTTTGCAGTGTTTGAGAATGCATTTGCTAATCCCGCCGACCCTGAAGAGGCGTTTCTTGAACTGGCTTTTGTAGAGGTTAGTTCAGACGGTGTGAACTATACACGTTTTCCCGCTTCTTCATTAACGGATACNNGCAGGTGCCGGTAGCGGGTGTTTATATGAATGCCCGCAAGGTGCACAACCTGGCAGGGAAGTACTTAGTAAACTACGGTACGCCCTTTGACCTTGATGAGTTGAAAGGTACGCCCGGTCTGGATGTTGATAATATTACCCACATAAGACTTGTGGACGTGATAGGCTCACTGACACATGGCTCTACTGATAAAGATGGTAATTCTATCAATGACCCCTACCCATCGGCTATACCCTCATGCGGCTTCGACCTCGATGCTGTAGCCGCACTACATATGAAAGGAGCATGGCCATCGGGTATAGTCAATGCCAATGATACAAAGGCTATCAGTTTGTACCCTAATCCTGCACAGAATACTATAATGGTTGCGGCTGCCGGTATTACTAGTGGCAGCTTGACTATTAAAGATGTAACAGGCAGGTCATTGTTATCAAAAGATGCTGCCGAACATACCAAAGTTGACATCAGTCATCTTTCTGCCGGTATATATTACCTTATTTTGAACGATGGAAACGGTAAAGAATGGATAGAACGTTTCAGCAAATATTAAGATATAGTATTGTTGTCGCAGTGCTGTTTNNTAACCCCGGGCAGGCACCACCAATTACGCCTGTAGGCGAACGCAATGTATATATTGCCTGTGAGGGCAGTTTTGGTAATGGTAACGCTTCACTGTATATGCAGAACCTTGCATCGCTTACATTGTATGAGAATGTGTACCTGAACTTGAACGGCAAATCGATCGGCCATGTGTTTCAAAGTATGCAGCGTGTTGATGACAGGTTGTTGCTATGCGTCAATAACTCTGACAAGATTCTGGTGGTAAATGCCAAGACCCGCTACTATGAAGGAGTTATCAATATCCCTAAGCCTCGTTACATACTGCCCATTCATTCAGAAAAGGCTTATGTAAGCACATTGTACAGCAGTAAGGTCTATATTATTAATCCACGCACGTTGGATATTCTAGGGACAATAGAAGTGCCCGCCAAGAATCCTGAAGGGATGATGTTGCGCGGCAGCAGGGTGTACATATGCCCCTGGGATACTGCCTGCAACAAAGTATATGTTGCTGATATCGTTTCTGATAATATAACTGATAGCTTCACCATAGCAGGTTATGCGCCTCAACATGCTCTGCAGGATAAAGATGGTTTTATTTGGGTGTTGTCGGGCAATGCAGAGAAGAAGAAATGGGCAGCGCTTACAGTGCTGGCACCCGGCACGGGCGATATAGTTAAGTCTTATAAGTTCAAAGAATTGCAGGATGTTATAAAACCTTCGATGAACAAGGCTGGTGATATGCTGTACTTCATAGGTGTGGACTATAAAGGAGAGACGGGATACAACGGCATATTCAGGATGAGTGTGAATGATACTAAACTACCTGGCACACCATTTATACCAGCGCAAAAGTTTCAATACTTCTGGGGGCTGGGTATTGACCCGTTTACGGATGATGTTTACGTTGGCGATCCCAAAGGGTNNGGTGAGCAGAAACGTACCTTTGCAGTGGGTGTTGGCCCCGGTTATTTTTACTTCGATGGAGAGTAGTCACAGTTCGAGAAAAATAGTACACATAACAGCATTGCTGACGGCAATGCTGTTATCTTTTGGGTATTCCTATGCGCAGGTGACTGATACGCTGAAGGAAGTGAAGATAAAAGCGAAGCGTGCTAAACCCAAAGTGGCCAATGATGAACGCTTGAACACGTATTCACCCGGCCAAACGATTGTTACAATTGACAGTATCACATTAGAACAATACAGGTTTCAAACAATGGCCAACCTGTTGGCGCAACAAGTGCCGGTTTTTGTCAAGTCCTACGGATTGAATAATGTAGCAACGCTTAATTTTCGTGGTGCATCGGCCGCGCAGTCGCAAGTATATTGGAACGGTATACCTATTCAAAATGCTGCCTTAGGTATCGCCGATGTTTCTCTGTTACCGGTGGAACTGATGAATAAAGTGAATGTAGTTTATGGCAGTTCGTCAGCTTTATGGGGTAGTGGCAATGTAGGTGGAGCCTTATTGGTAGAAAATGATTTACCCGCATTCGGTGATAGCGTATATTATTTACAATCAGCTTCTGCTGTTGCAGGTAGCTTCGGACATTATAGGTTCGGCATCAAGTCTGCGCTTAGTGAAGAGCGTTTCGCTTTTTCTGTCAATCTTTTCGGGCAGTCTGTCACAAATAACTTTAAGTATACTGACGTTAACGACAGCAGCAGGCGTATGCCCAATGCAGAATTGCAGAGTGGTGTAGGTCTTTTACAGGCCGCTTACAAAGTGAATGAGAGGAATGTGGTTACGGCTCGTGCCTGGTATCAACAATATTACCGCGAGATACCACCCGCATTATTTGAAACCGTCTCATTGAAGAGCCAACGTGATGAAACCATCAGGCTGATGCTGGACTGGAAGCACTCGGGTGAAAGAACAAATACCTATATCAAAACCGCCTATATCCGTGACTATGTTTGGTACAAGGATACCTTGGCCCTGGTGGATTCACGAAATTATACCAATCAGGTATACACCGAAGCTGGTATTGATCATAGGTTCAATGAACATCACAAACTTTTGTTGTTTACTCCTATTCATATTAACTGGATAGACAGGGTAACACAGGGAGATAGGTTTACACAAAACCGATACGCGCTGGCAGCAGCATACCTGTTTACAGGTATTAACGAACGATTTAACCTGTCTGTAAACGGTAGAGGTGAAGTGGTGAATAATATGGCTTTCCTGTTGCCGGGACTAAATGCTTCGTACGACATAAATAACTGGTTGCAGTTGCGCGGTAATGTTCAGCGTACCTACCGTGTGCCAACATTGAATGAACTGTATTATAATCCCGGAGGTAATCCCAATTTGAAACCTGAAAAAGGTTGGAACCAGGATGTGGGATATACAGTGAGCTTGAGGCGGGGTTTGAGGTTACAACATAGCCTTTCAGCGTATAATCGTGTTATAGACGATTGGGTAATTTGGCTGGGCGGCGCTATATGGACACCCCATAACATAGCCCGTGTCCACAGCCGTGGATTAGAAACAGAAAACAAACTACAATACAGGCTCAATGACGTGACTATACACCTGGGTCTTAATGCGTCATACACGATAGCTACCACAGTTTCCAGTTATCTGCCGGGTGATGGCAGTATTGGCAAGCAAATACCTTATACTCCGATGTACAACGGACAGGCCAATGTTGGTTTCAGCCGGAATAGGCTGTACCTGAACTACAACCATACATATACCGGTCTGCGTTATATCACTACTGATGAATCATTCAGTATACCATCGTACACAACAGGCAACTTGCAAATTATGTACCATCTGCCGATAGGGAACAATATGCTTCAATTTACTGCTCAATGCAATAACATTTATAATGTGCAGTACCAGGTAGTCAATGCACGGCCAGTGCCTGGTATCAATTGGTTAGCAGGTTTGTCATTCTTGTTTAATAGGTAATATAACGTACTCTTCTTCATTTGTTAACTGCTTGTTAACGACTATGGGCTTTTTGTTTAACACTTACCCCTGTATTTGTTTTACAAACACAACGGATATTACATAGAGGACAATGTTTATCGCTAAAGGAGTGTGCTTCGTACGATAAACAGTTAAATTAAGGGAGATAAATTATGATTCGTGGACATATTCTTGAATATGCACCAATTCTTTTCATTGTTATGGTAGGGCTATTCGCCTTCCTGAAATTATTATTTATTAATATTTATGGACTTAGGGAAGATCCTCTCGGCTTGTATATTGATTCATTCAGGATATACAGCAACCAGGTAATCAAGAATACGTTCTATAGCAAACTCAAAAAGTACTACAAAACAAGCAATAGCATCAACAGCGTTTTTTATGCTGTTTTCGCTCTAGTTTGGATGGTATATTTTTTATTCAAACTTGTGTAGCATACAGCCTGTATATGCGTTAATTTTGCTGGCTGAACCATGTCGGATAAGCAAATTAATATACTGGCTATAGAGTCTTCATGCGATGATACATCCGCCGCTGTTATCAGCAATGGCAGAGTGTTAAGCAATCTTGTGGCAACACAAAAAGTACATGAGCAATATGGAGGTGTTGTACCAGAGATGGCATCGAGGGCACATATGCAGAATATTGTGCCTGTAATAGATGTAGCTTTGAAACAAGCGGGTATTTCAAAAGAAGAGTTGACAGCAGTCGCGTTTACACAATCGCCAGGGCTGATAGGCTCGCTGCTGGTAGGCGCTTGTTTTGCCAAAGCTTTTGCTCAGTCTTTAAACCTTCCGTTGCTATCTGTGCATCATATGCAGGCGCATGTGCTGGCTCATTTTATTGATGAGCCACATCCGCAGTTTCCATTCCTATGTCTTACCGTTTCCGGCGGGCATACTCAGATAGTACTTTGCCGCAGCCACCTGGATATGGAAGTTATAGGAGAAACCCAGGATGATGCTGCAGGTGAGGCTTTTGATAAGACCGCTAAAATGTTGGGACTTCCATATCCCGGTGGTCCGTTAGTGGATAAACTCGCTCAGTCCGGTAACCCATTGAAGTACACTTTCCCAATATCAGATATTAAAGGTTATG
>DINJ01000042.1 GCA_002423665.1 Bacteroidetes bacterium UBA5543
CCGGTACAGGCTTGTCTTACCAGTGGTATATGCACAATGGTACTATGTATGTGCCTGTAATAAATGGAGGTGTATATAGTGGTGCTACTACCGCAAGCCTTGCTATTAACAATATCATGAATAACGGTGCTTCCGCACAGACAATATCTTACTATTGTACCGTGACAGGAACATGCGGCAGCTCTAATACTAAAAAGACATACCTGACTATTAATGCACTGCCAACTGTAACAGCACATCCTGGAAATGATACCGCATGTGCTACATTCCCGGCTTCGTTCAAAATACTGGCTACAGGAACAGGTATTAGTTACCAGTGGCAAAAATCTACTAACGGTGGTAGTAGCTGGAGCAGCCTTGTTGCTGATACGGTGTACATAAATGTAACTACCTCAGAAATGCAGATTGCCGCAACTGCGGACAGCCTGGATAGTACTATGTACCGCTGCATTGTCAGCGGAGCTTGTACGCCTGCGGATACTTCAGCGGCTGCTATGCTTATAGTTAACCCTCAGCTCACGCCTTCTGTTACTATACAGGAGAGTAATAACAACGTTTGCGCCGGTAGCTTGATTTCATTCACTGCTACACCGGTAAACGGTGGCGTATCTCCTGCTTATCAGTGGAGGGTAAATGGGGTGAATGGGGGTTTCAATAGTTCTGTATTTGTTAGCACATCACTTAATAACAACGATGTGGTGACATGCGTAATGACTTCAAATGCGGTTTGTCCTAATCCGGGTATCGTGGTCAGCAATGCAGTCACTATGAATATTACATCATATGCACTGCCGGTTATTACTGTTACATCATCATCAGGCAACGTAGAATGCTCAGGCATACCGGTGACCTTTACGGCAACTACAAGCTTTGGTGGCCCCACACCTTCCTATCAGTGGCAGGTAAATGGCGTGAACGTAGGTGCCGACACCACTGCATATGTTACGGATAGCCTGCAAAACGGTGACGTCGTTAGGTGTATATTGACCAGCAGTTTCATGTGCCCGTCACAGTCGATTGTGGCCAGCAACAACATACTCATGACTATTAACCAGACGACTCCGGCTACGGTGTCTATACGTATTAATCCTGATACAACCGTGTGTCGTGGTGCGGTGGTTAAATTGTACGCATATTATACTAACAGTGGTTTGAATCCCCAGTTTCAGTGGATGAAGAATGGCGTAGACCTTGCTGGTGAAGTTCAGGGTACATACACAACCACCACGATGAATAATGGTGATCTCATTCAATGCCGCTTTATCAGTAGCGCGTTGTGCGTATTCCCGGTAGTGAGTGATACACTCAGGTTCCAGGTTACAAACCCGGTTAACCCCGACGTGAAAATTACAGTTGTGTACATGGGTAATGACAATTATACGTTTACTGCTACGCCAATAAATGGTGGTAACAATCCTACCTATCAGTGGTATGTAAACAATGTGCTGGTAGGAGGTGTAACAGGTAATGTGTACACTACCAACAAACTGAATAAATCGGATGTTGTACATGTTGTAATGAAGAGCAATCATACTTGTCTCACAGTTGAGGAAGCCTTCAGTAGGAAGATTACAACAGGTATCGGTGAACAGAATATTACAGTAAATGACCTGAAACTTTATCCTAACCCTAATACGGGCAGGTTTACAGTAGCAGGGGCAATTGATGTTACCGGTGTTTCTACGGCTAACATTACTGTAACAAATGCACTAGGCCAGGTTGTTTACAAATCTGTTGCGGATATTATCGGTAGTAAACTGAACCACGAGATAAATATGGGTAATACCCCTGCTGCAGGCATGTATATCATGCACCTGCAGGTAGATGGCAACAGCCAGGTGCTGAGATTTAATGTTGTTGATTAATAACACGTTATGTAATATAAAAGGCCCCTGCTAAAAGCAGGGGCCTTTTAATATGTGGGTAATCGAAGATATGTCCCGCATTTTTTTTAACTTACAATAGATAAACAGGTGAACTTTGTCCTTTACAACCCGGTGTATATTATTATTATTCAGTTTTCTTTTTTGCGTCCGGTTAGCAGGGCAGGCAAAAGAGCAGGGTGACCTGATGTATGTAGCCAATTACGGCCAATGGGCGAAGCAGGTACTTTACAAAGCAGAAATACAGGACGGCAATGTATACCTGATGAAGGACAGGTTCAGGTATGATTTTCATAGTGCGGAAGATATAGCCGCTATGCATGGCAGGCACGATGAAAACGGTAATCCCCTCCGCGGGCATGCTTACGATGTGATTTTTAAAAATAGCAACCCTCTTTTGGTGGACGGAAGCTTTAAAGCAGCGCGGTACAATAATTATTTTATTGGTAGCGATAGTACCAAGTGGGCGACGGGTGTACCGCTTTTTCAACAAGTGCACTACCAGCGATTGTATGCTGAAATTGATATGCAGGTATATAGTACCGGCACGTCCCTTAAATATGATTTGCTGGTGCACCCTGGTGGAGACGCAAGTGATATTCAGATGGAGTTTGACGGTGTACAACCCTTTGTGCGCGAAAATGGTGACCTGGTTATCAATACTTCTGTAAATACGGTAATTGAAATGGCCCCCTATGCCTACCAGGTAATTGACGGTTCAGAGAGTGTTGTTCCATGCAGGTATATTGTCCACCGTGGGAAGCTGTCATTTGAATTTCCTTCAGGGTACAATCAAAGTTATATGCTGGTCATAGACCCGGCTTTGAAATTCGCGACCTATACCGGTTCTACCGGCCAGATGAATGGTTATTGTGTGACATTTGACCAAGAGGGTAATATTTATGCAGCTGTTGATGCTTGGGCTACCGGATTTCCAACTACAGTCGGTGCATATCAAAGGACATATATTTTTAAAGATTTAGCAATTAACAAGTACGATTCTACGGGGAATAAATTGCTGTTTTCAACATATTGCGGTGGGAGTTTTCAGGAAAACCCCACAAATATGATTGTCAATAAGTACAACGAACTTATAGTTACAGGACGTACATATTCAAGCGATTTCCCCATCACATCTGGTGCTGTGGGAAATTCATACGGTGGCAATAGTGACATTTTCGTTTCTGTATTCAGCCATACGGGAAACAATCTTTTGGCTTCAACATATATTGGAGGTGCGGATGAAGATGGACATTCTTATTTCGCATTTCAGGCTCAGGATGGGGATAAAAGTGGATTGACAGTAGATGATAATGGATACATTTATGTGGCTACCACAACTAAGTCAAAAGATTTTCCGGTAACCACAAGTGCGTACCAGTCAACTCCGGGCTCAGCGTATGATGGATGTGTGTTTAAGTTGAACCGTAATTGCAGTGCATTGCTATTTAGTACATTTTTAGCAGGAGATTACCAGGACTGTATTTACGACTGCAAATTGCTGCGAAATGGTAATATAGTAGTTTGTGGGATGTCTCTCAGTACCAATTTCCCTTTAACTATTAATGCTTATGCTGATACCGGGAATGCCTTTGTGAGTATTATAAGTAATAATGGGAAATTTCTCTTGGCTTCTTCACGTCTTGGTTTACACTCAGCTAGCGCAGTGAAGGTTAGCATCGATGATTATGAAAATGTTTTTGTCTGTGGCAATAACGACACTGGTTTTGTTGTTAGTCCTAATACATATGCTCACCCAAATGGTAAAATATTTATTGCAAAGATGTCACCAGGGTTAGATAGTGTATTATTATCAACAAAGCTAATTAATGTACCAGCCCCGGGTATCACAGGGTTTGCAAATGTGTGTGGGGATATAGTGGTGAGTACGTATCTCAATAAGACCAATAGCAACTTACCTGTTACAAATGCTTCATATCAATCTGCCCCGGGTATGTACTACTTTTTGCATTTGTCTTCATCGATGGATTCGCTTCTATACTCAACTTATTTCGGAGTTAATGATCCTGCCTGCCATTCTCATGGTACGGCAAATGTCATTGATACCAATGGCGTTATCTGGGTTTCGTCGTGTATCAGTATAGTAAAAGATTCACTGCTTGGTACGTCAGGTAGTTATTGCTCAAAGAGTTTAAGTACATCCCTCACCAGTGATTTTTTGACAGCTAAATTCGATATGGAAGTATTGCCCGCCAAGCCATTGGCTAAAGCAGTGATACCCGACACTGTATGTACTAAGGCTGATGTGTACTTCTACAACCAGTCGAAGAATGCATATAGCTACATATGGCATTTTGGTGATGGTGATACAAGCCATTCTAAATACCCTGCGNNAGAAGCCTACAATCCTTATTCATGCAGGTTGGTGGATAGTTTGGTAAAGACTGTGTTTGTAGATACAAATGAAATTTTCAGTTCTTTTGCGTCTGTTGATACAGCCTGTATTGGTAACACTGTGCATTTCTACAATACCTCGCGCAATGGCATTAGTAATATATGGGATTACGGTGATGGTACCGGGTCAAGTACTTTTAATGGGCAGCATGTATATACCGCAGCAGGTCAGTATAATGTAATGCTGGTTTCTTTTAATTCTGACTATTGTAATAAAACAGATACATTCTATAGACTTATAGTAATAGATACTTCAGGCCCTGGTGCAGATTTCTCGGTAGCAGATAGTGTAGCCTGTGCAGATAAACCCCTACAGTTTACCAATGCCACACCCAGGGGGCTAAGTTATAACTGGAATTTTGGAGATGGGTCCTCATCCTCCACTATTAATCCTATACATGTATTTACCACTGGTGGGAAGCATACAATCAGGTTGGTGGCAACGAATAACAATCTTTGCAGGCCCGTTGATACGACGTATCGTACGGTAACTATTCTCCCGCCTCCGCAATTTGACCTCGCAGATAGCTTTATATGTGGTGGAAAAGAACCTGTGCAGTGGGGGATTAAATTAACCCATATTAACAGTAATCCTTCTTATAAATGGGGCCCGGTTAATGCAATAATTTCCGGAGGCAGCCTGCCAACGGCAATTGTAGACCCCCGTGTAGCTACAAAATATTATGTAACAGTATCAGATACAATCCCCGGATTGTGTGGTCACCAACGCAGCGATACTGCAGTGTTAACCATAGTCGATTACCCTGATAGTGTGGATGCTACCAGCAACAGTCCGATATGCGAAGGAGATGCATTACTCCTGAAAAGTACTACGGCTACTAATATACCCTTTCTGAAATTTTCTTGGTCTGGCCCAGGCAGTTTTGCAGCAACCGGACAGAATGTGGGGCGCGAAAACATATCAATAAATCAGGGTGGAAAATACAGGATTGCAGTAGATAACCAGGGCTGCATTACATACGCTGATGCGGCTGTAATAGTAAAACCCAAACCTAAAATAGAGGCATACAGCAATAGTCCTGTATGGACAGGTAAGGAGCTGGTACTGAAGTTTAATGTAGATAAGCCCCTTGATTCTTTTTTCTGGACAGGTCCGCTGGGTTTTTATTCAATGGAGCAAAACCCTGTATTGAAACCTGTGGTGCATGAGATGGCAGGAAGTTATACATTAAGGGCCTGGCATGACGGGTGCCTGTCTGGTAGTATCACTGTTGTGCAGGTGTCTGAGGTAGACAGTCATTACCTCCGCATTTATCCCAACCCGGGTAACGGACAGTTTTATTTAGAAGGTAAAGGCTACCACGAGCAGGAAATAAAAATGCTGGTAGTTAACTCAGTAGGCCAGAAATTGTATCGTGCAGATATAAATACAGAAAAGAAGCATTTTAAACACAAAGTAGTGTTGCCACCTGTGGCCAATGGCGTATATATAATATGGGTGTTGATGGATGGGGAATATAAAGGCCTACCCTTTACGGTCCTCAGCGATTAACTCGTATTCAACATCTTGCTTCGCCTCTTTGGGGCGCGGCGGTGGTACATATGCACATACCCCCGACGCGCAACCAAAGTTGAAAACACCCATAGAGGCGAAATAGAGTCCGAACAGGACTATGAAATACTGTTGGGTTAATATGGCCTGCCCCGTAATGAATGCACCCATCGCTATGTATAATACCCTCCTGAAATTCCAACCTTTCAATATCCTGTTCTTCATCTTTTGTCTGTTTGTTTTATCTCAATTTGCTTTGCAGGCCGCTCCAGCCACCTCCATTATATACTTCAGTGTATCCGTTCGATTTTAATATACCCCTGGCTGATGAACTGCGCATACCCGATGCACAACATGTAATCACAGGTTTATCTTTTTTTATTTTTTTCAGGTTAGCCTGTAGTTCGTTCAGGGGAATGTTTACACTGCCTCTGATGTTCCCTCCTGCATACTCCTGTTTGGTGCGCACGTCTATTATCTGTGCGCCGTTTTTTACCAGTTCTGCATAGNNTGTGTTGCCATACTGCTGCGGCCTCCACTTGCGCAGCAAACAACGATATTGCCGTTGATTTTCTCCAGTTCGTGAGCGCGCGAAGGAAGTTCCTGCAAGGGGATGTTAATAGAATCTGCAACGTTGCCGCCTGCAAACTCCTGTGGGGTGCGCACGTCCACTATCACCGTTTCCTGCTGTTTGATGATTTCCTGTATACTCATAATGCTTGTTTTATTTGATTTTATTCTTTGTGTTTATCTTAAATATTTTATATAAAGGGCAGTGCCCTATAAAACCGGTCAGCAATAATAGCCCAGCTATAATGCCCGATGGTATGGCTATTTCTTTCTGTACGTTGCCGCTGATAAGCAGTGTGGCCAGCAGTATGGCTGCTACCACCCTTATAATGCGGTCTGTAATACCGATGTTAGGTTGCATATACCTGTAATTGATAAACAAGTACAAAAGTAGAATACCGCAGCTCGGCAGATAGTAACTAAGGTTACATATCCTTCAGCAGCTTTATCTGATTGCGGTAGAGCAGGAGTTTTTTGTCATTCTCCAGCTTCTTTAGCAGGCGGGAGATGACTACGCGGCTGCTGGCAAGTTCGTTAGCTATTTACTGGTGCGATAGGGTGAGGAGGGTAGAGCCTGTG
>DINJ01000135.1 GCA_002423665.1 Bacteroidetes bacterium UBA5543
TATTACTCCGGGTATTGACATCCTGTTTACCACCAATGCCCACATGAAAAGAACTTTTGCAAAAGCAAAGAAGCTGGGCATAAAAATCATATACGTGCCTGCCAACCACGAGGAAAACTATATCAACAGAATTGTATCAGAAGAAAATACGAAACTAGGCATTATACGCCCCGAACCATACACCTACGCACCAAGGATTAAATTATACAACGATTCCATAGGATATGTAGACACCGTGCTTTGCACCTACCCAACCGTTTATGAATCATATGCTGATACGGGAAGGGCGCATAAAGTAGAGAAGTTGAATGGCCATATGAAGCCTGACTTCAAACCCTATGAATACAAAGAAAAAGCAAGTAGCAAAACATTCGATGTAATATATATTGCTACTACAGTACCCCTGAAAGGATTGCAGTACCTGCTGGAAGCATGGAAAGAACTGATGGAGCAACAGGGGTATGAAAAATTAAACCTGCATATCATCGGGCGTATCGACGGCGCTTTAAACGATTATTTTGACACTCACTTTAATAAGCTGAAGAATGTTCATTATCATGGCCGTGTAGAAGATGTGACGACAATGATTGAAAACAAAGACCTGTGCGTAATTCCGAGCCTGACGGATGCTGGCCCGTATGTAGCACTGGAAGCAGCTCATTATGGAGTACCGGTAGTGTTGACAAGTAATTGCGGCTCGGCGGAACTGCTCAGCCGCGAACCGGGAGGATGTAAAGTAATACCCATAAGAAGTACAACAACGATAAGGGAAGCTATAATATGGGCGTATAATAACCCACTGGAGGCAAATGCTATGGGCAAAAAAGGTAAAAATTTACTGGATAATTATAACATGGAAGATTTTATTTCCAACGTTGCTGATTATCTTGAAGAAAATCTGAATGGAATTAACAGATAAGCTATGGGCAAGGTAATGGTTATATCATTTCAGTCTCTAACTGCTACAAGCGGGCAAGGCATGGCCCGGCTGGGTTATATCCTGTCCAAAGAACTGCACCGTCGCGGGCTGTTGAATACTTTTGTTGTTCATTCGAAAGGAAAGTTCGAAACACCATTCCCAAGTGAGCCGGTTTCTTTTTTCTCCAGGTATTACCTGTTTGCCCTAAATAAACTGAACAATATTTTCAATTTCAAAACGCACCAATTCCGTTTTTTGCAGGAGCGATTGTTTGATTGGTTTTGCACAAAAAAAATTGACAACTCAATAGATATAGTCTTTGCCACGCAACCCTACCTGAAAAGAACATTCAGGAAAGCGAAAAAGCTGGGTATTAAAACTATACTGTTGTCCGGCACTCCTGAAGACAACTATATGTACGATATAGTGAGTGAAGAAAATAAAAAGCTTGGCGCAACTGCAATAGACTCCTACACATACGGTAAAAGGAACAAATATTTTAACGACACCATGCAGCACCTGGATGTGGTTATCGGTTCGTTACCTACAGCCTATAAAACATATGCAGTTTCGAAAGTATTCAAAGGTGAGAACCTGAATATGACAGGTCATATGACGCCTGACTTTCCTGCTTACGATGTAAGTAAAAGAAAACCTGCCAACGGGAAATTCGTAGTAGGATACCTGGCGTACACCGTTGTACTTAAGGGTTTGCATTACCTGCTGGAAGCCTGGGAAGAAATAGTACAGGAAAATGAGGGTGCGGACATAGAGCTACTGATTGGCGGGCCACTCCACCCTATTGTTGATGANNACCGTTTCAGCAAGCTGGATAAAGTAAAATTTCTGGGGCAGGTGACAGACATAGCAGGTTTTATGCAACAACTGGATTTATTTGCCGCACCCAGCCTGATAGACGGCGCACCGGTTTCGGCCTTGGAAGCAGCGCACTATGCTGTTCCTGTGCTGATAACTGACAATGCAGGCTCCAGTGAATTGATAGCACGTGGCAAAGGTGGTGGATATATAGTACCCATAAGAGATGCGCAGGCCATAAAAGAAAAAATACTATGGGCGTATAACAACAGGCAGGAAAACGCAATAATAGGTTTGAATGCAAAAGAAAACATGGATAATTACAGCTTTGAGAATTTCATCAAAGAAGTGAGTGAATATCTGGCAAACGAATTAAATGGCAGGTAAGAAGAATATATTACTATTAGGCTCTGAATTGGGCAAAGGAGGTGCTGAGCGCTCCATATCACTGCTGAGCTACCACCTGGAACATGCAGGGCATAATGTCGTGTTGTGTATACTTTCAGGCAAAGANNGTACTACAAAACCTGTCGTGAAGTAATATTTGTAGACCCACCGGAGAGTAGCAACCCGATACAGAAAATTGCTGCCTGGCGATACAGGCTGAAACGCATTAAACAGGTAAAACAGGAATACAAAATAGACGTATCCATCAGCTTCCTTGAGGGGCCCGACTATGTAAACGTGCTGACTAAAGGGCGTGAAAAAGTTGTATTAAGCATCAGGGGCTCTAAGATGTTTGACAAAGTAATAAGCGGATGGATGGGCACGGTGCGTAAAAAAGCATTAATACCATTCCTGTATAAAAGAGCCGATACAATTATTTGTGTCACCCAGGCATTGGCAGATGAATTGCATACATACTTTAATATCAGCTACGATAAGCTGAAAGTTATTTTCAATTTCTATGAAGTGGAAGAAATATTGGCTAATGCTAATGTGCCTTTGACAGAAGAGGAGGAAAAAATATTCTCTAAACAAGTTATTATCACATCCGGTCGACTTCATGTTGCTAAAGAGCATGATAAACTGATAAGAGTACTCAAACGGGTAAAAGACCATGCAGATGCAAGGTTGATGATATTAGGGGATGGTGAACTACATAAAGAACTGGAGACATTGGCCGCAAGCCTCAACCTTAAAGTATGTAACTGGGCGGGAAAGTATGAAGATGCTGACATTTACTTTATGGGGTTTCAGAAAAACGCTTTCAAGTATTATAAACACAGTACATTATTCTCACTTTCTTCGTCGTGGGAGGGATTCCCGAATGTATTGGCCGAGGCGTTGATATGTAACAAACCTGTTGTAAGTACCGATTGCCCCACTGGACCGAGGGAAATACTGCATGTAGAAGGGCTGGGACACGACCCGATAACAAAAGCTATCCGCACACCGGTTGGTACGTTACTACCTTTGCTGCATGATATAACAGAAGACATAACCGACCAATGGACAAGTGAAATTAACTACTGGCTGGATAGCCCCGCTCCACCCGCAACAGAGTTTGATAAACTAACTGACCGTTTTACATTAAAGACCCTCCTGGAAGAGTGGCAGCAAGTAATAGGATAAACAAGAACGAAGAGTGACTATACTGATAATAGACAATTCGACAGCGTTTACAGGTGCATTCAAATGCGCCCTGAACGAGGCTGAACTATTATCGACTGAGCACAGGTTTATTTTTGTACTGAATAAGAATAGTACGCTCGTACAATTATTAAGGGACAAAGGGATAACTGTATATACCTTGCCCATGGTAGAAATTAAACGTTCTGTCGGGGTACTCCTACGCTATCCATTTGCTTTGTTACGTAATACTTTTAATCTGCTGAATATAATACGAAAAGAACAAGTGGACATTGTACAGGTAAATGATTTTTACAATCTGCTGGGGGCTATGTCCACGATATTCGGGTTTAAAGGG
Organism: Bacteroidetes bacterium UBA5543; assembly: GCA_002423665.1. GTDB lineage: Bacteria > Bacteroidota > Bacteroidia > Chitinophagales > Chitinophagaceae > UBA5543. The sequence continues at coordinate 3,666 of DINJ01000135.1, forward strand.
AAGTTGCTGACATACGTCCGGTTTCTACCCTACGTAATGCCGGGGCCACTGCGTAAACTTTGGATAAGCTGCGGGTTAAGATATTCGCATAGGGTGATTGCAGTGTCAGATGCCGTACTGAAACAACTGCCTGCGCATCCCAAAGCCATAAGAGTGTATGACCCCGTTCAACTGTCAGAAAGACTACCGGAAAAAGTATACTTAGCAAAACAAACTACATCTATACTATACCTGGCCAACTATATACAGGGCAAAGGGCAAGACGCCACATTGGAAGCATTTGCACAAGCTCACAAACTTAACAGCGATATTGAGCTCACCTTTATGGGTGGAGATATGGGACTGGAGAAAAACAAAGAGTTTAAACAAAAACTTGAAGTACGCAGTCAAGAACTTGGGCTTGGAGACGTAGTTCAATTCGCTCCGTTTAACAGCAACGTAGAGCAATCGATTAAAGATGCAGATATTCTCCTCAACTTTTCGGAGGCTGAATCTTTTTCCATGACCTGCATGGAAGCAGCATATTATGGCACGGCACTGATAGCAACCAGGTGCGGTGGCCCGGAGGAAATAATTGATAATGGACGTACAGGCATTACGGTACCCGTGAAAGACATCAATGCAATGCGGGATGCTATAATAACATTGGCAGCGGACACAAACTTGCGTAAACAATATGCAACTGCAGGCAAAGAATATGTGCGTAATAAATTCAACATAGAAACATACAAACAACAAATGCAGCAAATACTGGCTGCTACAACATGAGCAGGAAAAATGTAAAGATATTATTCATGGTCCCCTACCCTGTGAGGCACGCACCCTCGCAGCGTTTTCGTGTTGAATTGTTTGAACCNNAACCTTATTTGCAGGAAGCAAGTATAGAATATACCATTGCGCCGTTTATAGATGCTAAAACATGGAATATACTTTACAAGAGCGGCTCGGCAGTGCAAAAAGCATGGGGTATCATTAAAGGATATCTCAAACGCCTGAAAACCGTATTAGTTGATGTACACCAATACGATTATGTATTTGTACACAGGGAAGGTGCGCCAATGGGGCCGCCTGTATTTGAATGGATAGTATCGAAACTGTGGGGCAAGAAAATGATATACGACTTTGACGATGCGATATGGATACCCAATACCAGTAACGAAAACCGCTTCGCATCATGGCTGAAGTCTTTCTGGAAAGTAAAACACATCTGCAAATGGTCGCATATAGTTGTGGGGGGTAATGAATACCTATGCAACTACGCCCGCCAATACAACGACAATGTAGTGCTGATACCTACCTGTGTGGATATGGAGCGTATGCACAATGGCATGAAAGAGCATACTAACGGGCAAGTAACTATTGGCTGGACAGGCAGCCATAGCACTATACCCTACCTGGATGAGATAATGGATGTACTTCAATACGCTGAAAAAGAGCTCAACACGAGGTTTATACTCATTGCCAATAAAAAGCCTGACTTACCCTTAAAGAATTGGGAGTTTATCAACTGGAATGAGGCAACCGAAATTGAGGACCTGCTGGAAATAGACATAGGTGTAATGCCGCTGAAAGACGATGAGTGGAGTGAAGGCAAGTGTGGATTTAAACTGATACAATACCTGTCGCTAGGCATCCCTGCCGTAGCCAGCCCTGTTGGTGTCAACAAAGTAATAGTTGACGAGGGCATAAATGGATACCTGTGTACAACTACAGAACAATGGAAATCTGCAATAAAAACATTGGTGTCTGATGCGGAATTCAGAAAGAACGCAGGCGCCGCCGGCAGACAGAAAATGCTGAATGGGTACAGCGTATCCGCCAATAAAGAAAAATTTATCCGGCTATTCCNNAAACCAGGCTATTTTTCTACGGCTAACAATACCGAATGACAAGAGGTTAATCTGTATCGGGAAGTGTTTGTAATATACCAGCACCAGTGTAAGCCCGTAGAAAGGCAGACAGGGGATGCGGTATCGGGACAATGTACCAAAGTTACCCGATGACACTCCCACCGCAAAGGCAAACACAAGGGTAAATATCATACAAAACTGTATAGTAGGATCAGAAAATACCGTTCGCCAAAACTGCATGAACCCTACCGACACAAATACTTTTATCGTCAGCAGCATAAGTATTGTCGCTTCAAGGGCGTTAATAAGCTGGATTATTTTACGCGTTTCCCACAGATAGGGGCGAAAAAGCGTTACGTTTACCGCAGCGGGAAATTTCTTGAGCATACCAAATGCAGAGGGGTCCATTTCGCCCAGGTTATAAGCACTACCCTCGTCACCCGACTGCTCCTGGATATAACTGCTGATAAGGTAAGAGGTCTTCGCGATTTTATCCAGTGAATACTTACCGAATACATCAGAATATTTCTGCATAACAAATACGAAACCTCCAATACAGACAGCCAGTACGCCAAATTTCAGGATAAACCGCATAAACGCGCTCCGTACCTTATGCGAATAGCTGGCAAGAATCCAGAAAACAATTGCCGGGATAAATGCGATAAGGATGTACAGTTTGATACTTGCCAATAGAGCGAATGCTATGACCGTGATGGCTACTGTACGGAACCTGAAATCCCTGTTGATGAGCAGCCTGAACGCACCAAAAGTCATCCAGCCAAGACTAAACATACAAATAGTATCCTTGAATATGCCCGACCCCCACATAATGGTACTGGGGATGAACAAGGTAGCAATAGCTATGTATTTTGTATAATCAGGAAATTTTGTGGCAAACGTGCGGAACAACGCCCATATACCTGAAAAGGCAATTGCCGCCAGTATCACGGCTGTAGGCAAAAATGTGTTGAACGTAAAAATCATGATAATTGCCACAATGGTACATACCGTGTACTCGGCAGGTGCCTGGTACCAATCCATCTGTGATATGTATTTGGAATATCCCCCCTCGTACCACTCGGGTATACGAAAAAGCATATTGTACCACTTGGTAAAGCTCTCATCAAAAGCGCTGTTGATAAGCTTGGCATGCCAGTGATACAGTGCTGTATCTCCCCAGCCATAATAATACCTGTAAATGATACTGATGAATATAGCCCCGCCTATTTTGAATATGAGACCGGGCATAAAGTATTTTCTCCAGGGATGGCCGATGGGATAGCGCCGCTCACGTATCTGGTATGCGATAAAGAAGATAGCCACCAGGTAAAAAGGGAGTAACAGGTAGTCAAGAAAATTTATAAATTGCAGATAATCTGATTGGTACATTGCCCCCGAATTTCTTTGTTCCTAAATTTGTCAAAAACAACTACTCTGCATGTGTGGTATTACCGGTTATTATGCCTTTACCAATAACGCTTTAAGCAATATCGTAAAGGTAAAACAATCCACTGAAAAATTGTATTTGCGCGGTCCTGACTGCGGGGATATTTATACACATAATAACATAGCTCTCGGACATCGCAGGCTTTCTATTATTGATACATCTACAGGTGCCTTACAGCCCATGAGTGATGTGAGCGGAAGATATACTATAGCCTTCAATGGTGAAATATTTAATTATAAAGAATTATCAACTAAATACCTCAGTAATGTTTGGCATAAAATAGGCGGCGCTAAGACAACATCGGATACTGAAGTATTGCTGTACCTGCTGATAGAACATGGTAAAGACTGTCTTGCATGGCTGAGCGGCTTTTTCGCATTCGCTTTCTATGATAATGAAACCGGCACCCTGATCCTGGCACGCGACCGTTATGGCAAGAAGCCGCTGAACTACTACGCTACGAATGATGAATTCGCATTTGCGTCGGAGATGAAGTCCCTGCTGGAATGGGGAATCCCTAAAAAGCTAAATTACTCAGTACTGCACCAATACCTGCAACTGAACTACATACCCCAACCACAAAGCATGATAGATGGTGTAGCCAAACTAAAACCTGCGCACTATATTATTATGAACGTAGGCGGTGTACAGGAATACAAACCCTATTATGAAATAAACATCGATAAGTCTGCCTATGGTAACTATACCTACGATGGGGCACAACAAGAGCTGGTAAACCGCATGGATACCTCTGTACAGGAACGTATGATATCCGATGTTCCCTTAGGTGCTTTCCTGAGCGGGGGTATCGACTCATCTGTAGTTGTGGCGCTGGCCAGCAAATACACTAAAAACCTGAATACATTCTCCGTAGGATATAAAGACAATGCATTTTTTGACGAAACAAAATACGCTAAGCTGGTAGCTGACAAATACAAAACCAACCATACCGTATTCTCTCTTACCAATAACGACTTTCTGGAGCATGTATATGATGTGCTGGATTATTTAGATGAGCCATTTGCGGACTCATCCGCTATCCCTGAATACATCCTTTGCCACCATACACGCAAACATGTGACGGTGGCCCTTAGCGGCGATGGTGGTGACGAAGTATTTGCCGGCTATAACAAACACGCCGCCGAATGGAAAATGAGACAAAGCTCCCCTGTCAATTCGATAGTAAAATCGTTATTGCCGCTATGGAGTGTACTACCGCGTGGCAGGAGCAATAAAATTACCAACCTGTTCAGGCAACTGCACCGCTTTGCTGAAGGGGGCAGTCTTTCTGTAAAAGACAGGTATTGGCGATGGGCATCCTTCAATACAGTAAAACAGGCCGACAGCCTGCTTAGCAGTGCTTCTATTACCGCAGTCAATTACACATTGATAGAGCAGGAAAGGCAGCAGATATTGAAACATATGAGCAGCAATGACTTCAACGAACTGCTGCTGACCGATATGAACCTGGTGCTAACAGGCGACATGCTGGTTAAAGTGGACTTGATGAGTATGGCCAACAGCCTGGAAGTTCGCAGCCCGTTCCTCGATTATAAGGTGGTTGATTTCGCATTCTCGCTGCCTGAACAATACAAAATAAACGGCAGCATGAAAAAGCGTATCGTACAGGATGCCTTCCGCAGCATGCTGCCCGATGAGATATACAACCGCCCTAAGCATGGCTTTGAGATACCGTTGCTTGATTGGTTCCGTAAAGAGTTGTGGGGATTGATTAATGACGATTTACTTGAAAAATCATTCGTACAACAGCAAGGATTATTCAATGTTGAAGCGATTGAGCAACTGAAGAAAAAGTTGCACAGCAACAGCCCTGAAGACAGCCATGCGACCATCTGGGCGCTGATTGTATTCCAATACTGGTGGAAAAAATACTTCGTCAGTTAACAGTCCGTTTCAGGTTGGATAGCCAATCAAATTATTGTATCATTGCACAACTAAAGTTACATGCCGAGGGTATTACGCATACATAACAGGTTAATCATAGGAGGCCCCGCCATCAACGTCACTTACCTGACCAAGTACATGGCTCCTGAATTTGAAACCATGCTGGTGATAGGCGACAAAGACAGCCACGAACAGGATGCTGACCACCTGATTACCAACCTGGGATTGAACCCTGTAGTAGTACCCGAAATGAAAAGGGACATCAGCCCGCTGAATGATGGTTATGCCTACCAGAAAATCAAAAAGCTGATTGAAAAATTTCGACCCGACATAGTGCATACACATGCAGCAAAGTCGGGCGTAATAGGGCGCTTGGCTGCTGACGCCTGCAAGGTACCTGTTGTGGTACATACTTTTCACGGGCATGTATTCCATAGTTATTTCAGCAAGTTCAAGACTAATACTTTTATACAAATAGAACGTTACCTCGCAAGGCGTTCAACAGGCATCATTGCCATAAGCGAAACACAGAAGCATGAACTGGCGAATGTGTATCACATATGTGATGAAAAGAAGATAAAAATAATACCTCTTGGCCTTGACCTTGATAAGTTCCAGGTGCAGCAGGATGCGAAACGCTCTGAGTTCAGGAAGCAATTTGACCTGAAGTCTGATGATATTGCTATTGGTATTATCGGCCGCGTGGTACCTGTAAAAAACCACAGCCTGTTTGTAGCTGCCGCTAAAAAAGTGCTGGACCAGACATCATTGCCGGTAAAATTTGTGATTGTAGGTGATGGCGACATGCGCCCGCAGATGGAGGCAGAATTTGCAGCAGCGGGTATTGACTATACATACTACCCCGTTGACCCCCGGGAAGCTACAGCATTATGTACATCGTGGCAAACTGAAATGGACTATGTATTGTCTGGGCTGGATATTGTGGCACTCACTTCGCACAACGAGGGTACGCCTGTATCGCTCATTGAAGCACAGGCAGCAGCCAAACCCGTAGTGTCTACCAATGTGGGTGGTGTAAAAGACGTAGTAACAGATAACCAGACAGGATACATTACAGATCCGGGAGACGCTGATACTTTTGCTGAAGCACTGCTGAAACTGATAAACAACCCTGACAAGAGAAATTACTTTGGGCAACTGGGCAGAACATTCCCGCAAACACATTACTCATACCAGCGGTTGGTAAAAGACATGTCTGCGTACTATTACGACCAGTTGGCAATGGCGGGTGTTGATTACCGCAAGCCACCCATACGCCCTGTATCTCCCAACCTGGAAGAGTATTAATTCATTGCCTTAAAGAATTCTACAGTCTGCACCAGGCCATCCATAAAACGTTTGGTAGGTTCATAACCCAACAGATTCCTGGCGAGTGATATATCAGCCAATGAATTGCGCACGTCGCCGGCACGTGGTTCACGATAAGTAGCCTCATGGTCGGCTTTCAGTATATCGCGTATCTCATTGTACAGGAAATTGACAGAGAAGTTTTCGCCAACGGCTATATTGTACACCTTGCCGAATGCCTCATCATTTTTAGAAAGCATGCCCCTCACGTTAGCCTGTACTGCGTTATCAACAAATGTAAAGTCGCGGGTTTGTTCACCATCACCATTTATATATACCGGCGCTTTCTTCATGATGCCGCTTACAAACAAAGGGATAACAGCCGCATAAGGGCCGTCGGGGTCTTGCCTGGGGCCAAATACATTAAAGTACCTGTACCCTATCAGCTTCATTCCATAAAGTTGAGCAAACACGCCTGCATACAGTTCATTAGCTTTCTTGGTAACTGCGTACGGAGATAAGGGGTTGCCCACTTTCTCCTCCCGCTTAGGCAGGTTGGGTTNNAATGTCTTCACCCCTGCATCTTTTGCAGCAGTCATCATATTCACAAAGCCACCCACATTAACATCGTTACTCGTTATAGGGTCTTTTATTGAACGTGGCACCGAACCTAACGCAGCCTGGTGGCTAACGTAGTCAATTCCTTCGCATGCTTTGCGGCATACCTCCGGATTGCGGATGTCGCCTTCCATAAATTCAAAATTGCTATAACCCGTGAACAGGTCAATATTCTTCTGAAAACCCGTGGCGAGGTTATCCAGTACGCGCACCTGGCCCGCACCGTTTTTCAACAGGTACTCAGTGATGTGCGAACCGATAAAACCGGCGCCACCTGTAACCAGGAATGATGATTTGCTAATATCCTCCGTGTGAAATAGTGACATCTCTATATTTTTTATTTGGTGAAAGACCAACCTGCATAACAGGCGGGGCAAACATATAGTAAAATACAACAAAGAGGTAATTACCCCGTTGCCGTTAACGAATTAATCACAGGCATAAAAAAAACCGCTCAGTATCTGAACGGTAATTTCTTTAACGGCTTTATGACTTAAGCTTTTTTCTCAGCTTTCTTGTCGGCCTTTTTAGGGCGTGCTGGGCGGCTTACACCATATGAACCCATGAATATTTTGCCCTTTTTTGTGCGTTTATCGCCTCGTCCCATAGTCTATTTTTTTAATTCAGGCTGCTAAAATACAAAAAAGGCAGGAAACAATGCCTCCTGCCTTTCTTCTGTTAAGAAAAACGGCTGATTATTTCTTACCGCTGATCTTAGTAGCAAATTCTTTACCTGCCTTAAATTTAGGCACTTTACGTGCTTTAATTTTGATAAC
>DINJ01000220.1:0-7838 GCA_002423665.1 Bacteroidetes bacterium UBA5543
CTGTATTTTAGTCATTTGTTGGAAGTCTTCCGGTTTTACTTTGAAACCGAAATTCTGTTCAATAACAACTACCAGGTCTATATAGTCGAGACTATCCAGGTCGAGTGTGGCTTTAAGATCAGCCTGTGGCGTGATAGTATCTGCATCCACTTCAAAATCTTCAACCATAAAGGCGTTAATACGCTCAATTATTTCTTGTTGACTCATATTGCTTACTTCGTTAGGGGCTCCAGCTGGGTTTTACGATAAGCTGCAAAGATAATCACTAAAATCTATATTTACAGGGGAAAATACGTAACATGGTTACGTATCCCTTGCTGGATTACATGTGTCAGAACAGTAATGTTAGAAATGTACTTCTATAACACTATTCAGTGGTATGTTAAGTCCCCCCTTAAGTTGTATAAAGTTGTTTGTAACTGACCAAACTGTAGTGGTTACAGAACGAGGGCCCTGTGTTGTTTCGAAGGTTATGGTTGTTTTGCCTTTAAATTCATTGCCTAATCGAACTGCATATTGCATTTCTTTTTCCCAATAATCTGATTTGTCTACAAAGGCCGGAATGATTTTGTAATCGGGTATTTGTTCTTTTTGAATTACAGTGCCACTTGCCATCTTCAAATACTTTTTAATTTGGATTTAATTTGAAGTTACAACATTAAATATAAAAAAGCGCAGANNGCGCAGATTTTATACATTAAAATCTGCGCTTTAACACAATATTTGTGGCCACAAAAACCGAGCCAAAACAGGTTATTGCAGCTTTACAGGGAATATTGCCTGTGCATCGGTCTCACCACCGGCCTCATCCGGCGTAGCTGCATTTTTGTTGGTAGGCTCGTGTTTCAACGTTACGGTAAGAGCGCCGGTACCGGCTGTACCTGTTGTGAATTGAAGCTTTTGATTAAGTGGTTCGCCTTCATCGTCTTTGCTGCCATTACTGAAACTGATAGCGCCCGCTCCTGTTGACGGGTTGCTCTGGAAGACAAACAGGTGGTGGTGGCTTTCTGCTACTACTTCCTCAGTTATGTTTTCGGCAGGGCTTTTCGATTCATCCCATACCTGCACTTCTACATTGTAATCAGTAGCAGGAGACAATACGATATCATCAATGTGCACATTGCCTTGTGCTGAACTCCCAAAGCCATTGTCCACCTTGTAATTGAAGGTTTGATTAAAACCGGAAGCATTGGTTACTATCAATCTTACAGTTGTTATCAGTTCCTGCTCTACGGGAGCAGGTGTAGTTATTTCTTCTTTTTTGCAGGCTGTAAAAATTGTTGTGGCTGTTAATACTGCAATAGCTATTTGTTGTATCCTTTTCATTTGGTTAATGTTCTTGATGTTCGTTAAAAGAAAATGGTACGCGCAACCTGAGTACGATATTAGTTCCGGGTTGATCAATAAAATACCGGAATGCATCCAGGTAGTCACGGTACTTTTTATTGAAAATATTCATGGCTGTAAGGCTGATATGTAGCGGCTGGCGGCCCGCCATTATCTTGCTACCCACCGACAAGTCTGCCAGGAAATATGCTGCGGGTGGGCGGGGGTAATCAATGGCATCGAAGTTAGCAGGTATGCGCCACTGGTTGAATACATACCGTACATCTGCACTTATAAAACATTCCTGTAGCCTATTACTGAGGTTTGCAGTATAAGTGGTGTTGAGTGAGAGCCTGTCGGCAGGCATCAATATCAGCCAGTCTTTTTGAGACACATTCCTCGCAAAGAGAAAAGNNAGTCTTTGTGCGCAACATCCCTTGCAAACAGGAAGGATGCTTTGGCTGAGGTGTTGAGTTTGCCTGTCCAGGCATATGCTGCACTGAGGTCTGTACCCGTTAAGCGGGCGTTTGTTTGTTTGTAGTTGAATACCTGAAAATATCCACGTATGGTCAATATGTCTGTTCCCGGTTCCAGGTATATATAGTTGTTGATGTACTGAGTGTATATAGATACATCTGTTGACAGCCTGTTCCCGAATTTGTTTTTGCTTTCTATATTCAGGTTGTAAGCCCGTTCCGGCTGTAAGGCCTTATTACCCAGTTCAACACGTGCGGCACCCTGGTGTAAGCCGGCACTGAACAGTTCGTTGGCCTGTGGCGACCGCCATGCATTGGAAACGGTGGTTGTCAGTTGCCAGTTCCTGCTTACCTCTTTGGAGAAGCCAATGGTGCCGGACAGGTTTTTGAAATTGTACTCATATCGAACCACCTGCTGGTTGCGACCTTCAGGATTGAAAGCTTCGTATCGGCGGTAATCATACCTGAGTCCTCCTTCCAGTGTCCAGTCTTTTCCATGATATCGCTCAATAGCATATAAGGCTGCACCCGTACTGCGGTAGTTGGGTAAGAATACCCTGTCGCCATCCTGCATCAGGTTTTCCTGGTATATACCGTCAACACCTATTTCCCCTTTCAGTTTCCATATAGGGTTATGCTCCAGGTTCAGGTTAACAGTTTGGGTGTTCAATGTCAGGTTGAGTTGTGCATCATCCGTTTCCACGCGTTGCACATCATATTCCTGCCTGAAGTTGTTCTGGAATGCATATGTAGCTCGCCATATTCCAACCCTGCTGTCCAGGTATGTTTTGGCCTTCACCAGATTGTGTACTACATGCTGCCGTGGGCGTGCTAATTTATAGCTAAAGTCGGCAGTCACAAGCGGCGTGTCGCTATTGATAGCTGCCAGCATATCCGCTTCATTGCCCGTATGCGAGCCACGGTACAAACCAATGTCAGTATTGAAACGGCTGTAAAATAACTCAGCTCCATAGTGTAGCTTTTTCCATCCTATAGTGGCGGAGTAGTTTTTTTCTTCAACACCTGTGTTGGCAACCCAGTGGCCGGGTATACGATAGTTGCCCCCTTTTTTATATGTGCCTTGCAGCCTGAAGCTCAGTGCAGGANNGTTGTTGCTCAGCCCTGCCAGGTTCAGTTCGCCGTCCCAACCATGTACTGAGCGGAGTGGGGGCACTTCTGCCAATACAACACCACCTATTGCGTCAGTACCATATTTCACGCCGGCAGCCCCTTTTATTACCGACAGGCTGTTGGTAAGGAACGGGTCCATATTAGGAGCATGTTCGCCGCCCCATTGCTGGTCTTCTTGCCTGATGCCGTTGTTAAGCATTACGATGCGGTTGCCATACAGCCCGTGTATTACAGGCTTAGCTATTGTAGCTCCGTTTGATAAGACCGTAACGCCATTGATTGCCTGCAGCATATCAGCCAATGTTTTTCCGCTTTGTGCGGCTACCTGGCTGCGACTTAGCTCATCCATGTCCTGCAAGAGGCTATGCTCTTTTTTGCCGGCAACCACAACCTCGTCCAATTCTCCTTCCAGGTGTTCCAGCCGGAACTTGAGAGAAGTGCTGCCGGTAACAGTAACCTGCTCAGCATAATGCTCATACCCTGCCGAGTGGAAATGGAATGTGTATTTACCGGGACAAAGGCTGTCTATAATAAACCTGCCCTTTTCGTTGGTTGTATAAGTAGCCCCCGTCTCGTCGATATGGGCTACGACAGGGTATAATGGCCTGCCANNAAGTACGTTGATATTGATATTACACTCCTGTGCTGCTGATGTATGAATAATACATAGACTAAACAGGAGAATCTGTATGGTGCGGTACATGACTGCACAAAATTTTGAATAACAGAAATGCGTGTATGTTTTATGTTACATACACAAATAAGAATCAGACATATTGACCATGTCCTGAAGGTGGCCCCCTGAGTCTTGAAACAGGTACATTGCGCGGAATGAGATGCGCAACTATTGCCTTATAATCGATGGGAAAATACTCGGTGTAGCCAGGCAGGGTGTATACTGCCGCGTCATTTACATAATGGGGCAGGGTATAAGACAAGAAATCACAGTGGTGGTGTTCATTCTCAAAATATACACCTTCCCTGTGGTGGTTACATGATTCTGTATCAGTATGGCCTGCAAATAAATGCAGGTACTCTTTGGACACGCCACCGAAAACCAGTAGCAGTGCCATGGACACAGNNTGTTCAGCATTTATACGCTAAAGAACAGTTGCAAAAGTACGGAAAATCCAATAACAGCTTATTGTGTCAAGGTCTTAGGCTTCTTCTTCAGGAAATTGAAGCTCATATCATAGCCCACCAAGCCAATAACCTCAGCATAGCCAAAGTCGTGACTGACACGTCCTGTTCCCAAGCCTAGGGCGTTCAGATAATTGGCATAGCCGCCTTTAACAGTTGCCTCCAGGAAGAAATTGCGGAAGGGATAGAACCTTAACCCCGCTTCGCCGCTGAATATATAACCTGCCACTGAAAATTTGTTATCCAGTTTTTGGTAATTGAGTATGATGAAGGATTTGGGGATTACCACGCCTCCTCCTGCTTTCCACACAGCGGTTGCCCTTATGTGCGGTTTCTTTTTTGCATGCCATAGCTCTGACTGGCCCACATAGTTCAGGTGGTAAAAATTGGCGCCGTTGGTATGTTCCATATGCACCAGGTATTGCCCCAGGTTTGTATCAGCGTCTACTTGTTTACCGTAGAAATTGCCTTTCATACGGAGCGTCTGGTTGTCAACCTGTACATACTTGGCATGGTCGTAGTTTATTTCGAGGGCATGGGTACGTTTTTTATTCAGGTACACGCCTATCCTGTAACTGTTTTGCGGAATGGTGATGTCCAATGGGTGTTCATGCCAGTAGCCGAAGTCGGGTTTGTCTTTTGCTACTACATCGTAAATCACAAAGTCGTAGTTGTTGCCGTCCCTGAAGTGGATATCGCTTTTAGTGTACCAATCCCTGTTGTATCCCCATTGAAAATACATGCCACCGAATTGGGGCTTGCCTAACTTAATGAGTTGAGCATCTGCTGAGATACTCAGCAGGAGTAACAATAGGGGCAGAGTGAACTTTTGCATCAAGAAAAATGATACTGTGTATAGAAATAGTGAGGGCACGAAATTAATGTAAAAACATGAATACGTTGCATGAGGAGAAATAATTTAATATCACTATATCTTTACAGCATGTACAGTTATTCAGGCGCATACAGGGAATTGTATACTGCATTACAGTCGATATATGACAAAAGGGAGGCGGCTGCTATCGCTCATGAAGTGCTGGAGCAGATAACAGGTGTGGGCAGGTTGCAAAGGATAACCGATAAAGATAAGCTGCTGACTGAAGAGCAAATGCAGCAGTTTGAGTCCTGTAAGGAGAAGCTGGCTTCCGGTATGCCTATGCAGTATATGCTGGGTTATGCATGGTTTATGGGCAGGTGGCTTATGGTTAATGAACAAGTGCTGATACCTCGTCCGGAAACTGAAGAACTGGTGCAGTGGGTGGTAGACGATTATAAAGATAAAGCTCTTGCTATACTTGATATAGGCACGGGTAGCGGTTGTATACCCATTTTGTTGAAGTTGCTGTTGCCGCAAGCGAAAGTGTCGGCCATAGATGTAAGTGCCGGAGCGTTGGAAGTAGCAGGCATAAATGCAGAATCGCTGAGAGCTGATGTTCAGTTTCAACAATTGAATTTCCTGAACCCAGTTGTGTGGCAATCCCTTCCCGAATATGATGTAATTGTTTCTAATCCGCCGTATATACCGGAAACTGAACGGCAAACATTGGCAGCGCATGTGCGCGAGCATGAGCCAGGCCAGGCTTTGTTTGTGCCCGGGGATGATGCGTTACTATTTTACCGGAATATAGCTGAGTTCGGGTTGACGCATTTGCTGCCTGGTGGTAGCATCTATTGCGAATTGCATGTGGATTATGCAACTGCCACTGAAACACTGTTTAAAAGTATGGGTTACGCCTTGACGGAATTAAGGACGGATATGCACGGCAACCTGCGTATGCTGAAAGCTAAAAGATAAAGGGGCTGCATTTGCAGCCCCTTCGTATATCACACCAAACTATGAATTATGCTTTCTTAGCCTTGCTTGCAGTAGCTTTCTTCTCAGTTCCTTCTGCTGCTTCCAATGCTTTCTCCAGTTCACGCACCTGCTTTTTCAGTTCGTAGATTGTTTTATACACTTCGTCCATTTCGCTACGGGTAGCTACGGGTACACCTACCATGAACTTTTCCAGTTGCTTTTCAACGTCTTTGCGCAGTTTCAGTTGCATAGCGTTTACTTCAGCCATCAGTTTGCTGTAGTCTTCGCTTTCAAACAGTTCTACGAAAGTTTTGTCACCGATGTTCAGCCACTCCTGGTACAGGTTCATCATGCTGGTGATTTCTTCGCCTTTCTCTATCTTCTTAGCAGTTGATTCGGCCAGGTTGTCCATTACTTTGGCACCCTGAGTATAAACCATATACTGCAGTTCTGCGTTTTTGATATTGTAAATAGCCATGCGGTTAGCTATGTCGTTCCACTCCATCATGTTTTTAGAATGCTGGTTGGGGCCCATCATTTTGCTGAATGGAGCAGCGGCATCGCTTACCATTTTATTGAAAGCGTTGTAGTTGTTCAGCATAGCGCTGAACATATCGCTTGAAGCAGGCATCATACCAGCAGCCATATCACGCATTTGCTGATAGCCGGCCATGTTGTTTTTGCCGAAGCTGCTCATGCCATCCTGCATCATTTTGCCCATGTTCTGGAAGTATTCACGGCCTTGCTCAGGCATGAAACCGAAAAACTTGTCCATCATCTCTTTGTATTGAGCGGGGTTGGCCATGTTTTTGAACATTTCGGCATTGAATGTTTTGTCCTGTACCGATNNGAAAAACGTGTGAAAGCTTCAGAAACGTTCACCATATTGCGGTAAGCGTCTTGTGTTGTTCCGTTTTCCAGGTCTTTCTGCATATTAGAGAAACCGTTGTTCAGCAATTCATAATATTGATTGAAGATACCGGTCCAGTTTTCGTTGGCTTTCTTCCATGTATCAGCGCTGAAAGGATTCATCGCCTGCCATTTGTTCATCATGTCGTTCCACTGTGCGGCTTGGTTCATGTTGTTGCTCCATGCAGTCCAGCCGTTCATCCAGTTATTCCACATTGCCATAGGGTCAGTGGCAGTGCTTTGCTGCGTGTTATTTTTTACGTGGCTCATGTTCATTTCCCACATTTGCTTAGCCCAGTTCATTTGCGTATTGAACCAACCCTGGTAGAATTCGTTCATTTTGTTCATATTGTCCTGCGCGTTTTCTGTTGCAGAAGACGTTTTCTCCTTAGCAGAAGTGAACATTTTATTTTGGCCTTCCAACCAGTTCTTGTACCACTCTCCGCCTTTTTCCATGGTTTCCTTCACTACGTTGTTGCCGTTTGCAAATTTTTTAGTTTGCTCGGTAACTGTGTCCACCATTTGCTTCTGTGCTTCCACCATAGTGTCAACAAAAGTCTTGTTGTCTTTGTTAGCCATCGTTCTTGTTTTTATAAATAAAAAAGTCTAAAATTGCGTTTGTTGTTGCAAAGTTGCCAACTTCGCTATTTCCTGCATCACATTCACTGTTAAACCTGTATTAAGGTTCTACCCTTACCTTTTGGCGGCGCAAAGGTATGAAAATNNAATTCTTTTTTTATTTATAGAAGACAGAAGCTAAAAAACGTGCTTTCCGTCTGATATTAACTGAGTTGCAAGCCTTCTGCGTGCTTCTTTTGTATTATATGGGGCTACTTTGGTAAACCGCTTAATGCCCAGCAGCATCATCCGCTGTTCATCGCCATCGGCAAAGGCATTTACAGCGTTTTTTCCTGCATGGCTGATACGGTCAGCTGCATCGGCAATAAAAACACGTGTGGCGTCTAATGCATACGTTGCTTTATCGCCCTCCAGTTTCATAGTGCGCAGCAGCATGCTTTCCGCCATAAATGTATCTATCAACATATCAGCCAGGTACATCA
>DINJ01000220.1:7927-8062 GCA_002423665.1 Bacteroidetes bacterium UBA5543
TTTCCGAGCCTAATACTTTCAGCATGGCACATTCTATCGCGTATTCTTCGGCAGCGCCCAGTAGGGTCTCAGCTTCGGGTTTGCCGGCTGTGGCCAGTTCTTCTTCTTTATCGGCTATCCATTTTGCAGTGCGGT
>DINJ01000220.1:8120-8342 GCA_002423665.1 Bacteroidetes bacterium UBA5543
ATAGCCCCGAACGATGCGATTGGTTTCTGAAACTGTTCACGGGTAGTAGCATAGGTTATCGTGTTGTTCAAAGCGCGTTTGGCTCCGCCTAACGCTGCAGCACATAATTTCAACCTGCCAATATTCAGGATGTTGAATGCAATGATATGTCCCCGGCCAATTTCGCCCAGCAGGTTTTCTGCGGCTACTTTACCGTTCTCAAAAAATACCTGGGGTGTACTG
>DINJ01000240.1 GCA_002423665.1 Bacteroidetes bacterium UBA5543
CAGGGTATCGAGTTCGACTATTGTTGTACACACGGCCTGCTGGCTGCCAAAGAGTGTGGTTACGAAGCCATAATGGTGAACTGTAACCCTGAAACGGTATCTACTGATTTCGATATAGCTAATAAACTGTACTTCGAGCCGGTATACTGGGAACACCTTTGGGAAATCATAGAGCATGAACAACCTTATGGTGTGATAGTACAGTTGGGTGGACAGACCGCACTGAAGATGGCGGAAAAGCTGCACAACAAAGGCATAAAAATCATCGGCTCGTCTTTCGACAGTATGGATATAGCCGAAGACCGCGGCCGCTTCAGCGACCTGCTGAAAGAAATGGGCATACCTTATCCTAAATACGGTACCGCTTACGGAACGGATGATGCGCTGGAAGTAGCCCAGGAAGTGGGTTACCCTGTACTGGTGCGCCCTTCATATGTGCTTGGTGGGCAAAGGATGCGTATCGTCATCAATGATGAAGAACTGGAAAAAGGCGTACTCAGCCTGCTGAAACACCTGCCGGGTAATAAAATACTTATTGACCACTTCCTGGACCGTTGCCAGGAGGCTGAGGTAGATGCCATATGCGATGGCGAAGATGTACACATCATGGGTATCATGGAGCACATCGAGCCGGCCGGCATCCATAGTGGCGATAGCCATGCGGTGTTGCCTTCATTCAACCTCGGACAGCTGGAAGTGGACGAAATGGTGGACTATGCTAAGAAAATAGCATTGCGCCTCAATGTAAAAGGCCTGATAAATATTCAGTTTGCCATCAAAGAGGGTAAAGTATATGTGATAGAAGCCAATCCTCGCGCCAGCCGTACTACACCGTTCATTGCAAAAGCCTACGGCGTACCTTACCTGAATATTGCTACCAAAGTGATGCTGGGTGAGAAAAAGCTGAAAGACTTTGAAATCAATAAGAAATTGGATGGATATGCTGTGAAAGAGCCGGTGTTCAGCTTCAACAAGTTCCCAAGGGTGAATAAAGAACTGGGCCCTGAGATGAAGAGTACCGGTGAGGCTATACGCTTTATCAAAGACCTGCGCGACCCATGGTTCCGCACTTTGTACAAAGAGCGTAGCATGCACCTGAGCAAGTAAAAAAAATGGTAAACAGTCCTAAAACCCTTAATATTACATTAACTAAAACCAAAAACTAATGAGAAAACTGTTTACCCCCTTTATTGCAGGTATTTGCTTAGCGGCTTCGGCATATGGCCAGCCGCATGTTTTTACTTACGCTACTGCGCCTAAAAACCCATCCGGTACTGATACCATTTATGGAACAGTATTAGCGAGTGTTCCCCAGGTGCCTGATGCACAGTGGCATAGCTGGGATTTATCGCAAATAATAATTGCCAGTTACCGTTACTATGCCCAATTTGGTGTAGCTGCATCATTTACTAATGCCACTCACTACAACAGGGCATATGTCACCAACCAGGGTATGACATATGTTACAGACTTTATGTTCTCTGTTGACAATTCAGGTATTAAAACCCATGGTGAACGCCTTGCAAGGCAAGCATTTTCCTTAGGTGCGCAAAGCGGCAATCCTAATGACAGCCTGGTTATTTTAGCGCAGGATGTGATGTACTCAGCACCACAGGTACAGATTCCATATCCGGCTACTATTGGTACTAAGTGGAATGCCACTTCAAATTCTGCAGTAAATATGACAATATCATACACGTTGCCATCTCCGCTGCCTCCATTGTCTAAGGCTCCGGCGCAACGTAAGTCTATTATAAATTCAACTTCGGAAGTAGTAGGATGGGGCTCTATAAAAATTAAAAGACTGGATGGTAAGCCATCCGGCAGTAAACCTGTACTGCTCGTAAAATCAACTATATCAACTACAGATAGTATATATCTAAACGGTCAACCGGCCGACCCCATGTTATTGGCTGCTGTTGGTATTCAGCAGGGGCAGACAAGGGTTATTTATCAAAAGAGTTTTTACAGGGAATACGAGGTAATGCCAATAGCAAACATCACTTATGAAGACGCAACCTTTGTNNGCTGGTAGCTGAAATATATCCTAACCCGTCCAATGGCGTTTTCACTGTGCATATTACTGAATCGGGTAATAGTAAATGGTCGTACACAGTTACTGATGTAACCGGCAAACTGTTAACGCAGGGTAACTTAGTTAATAACAAGACGCTTGTGTCATTGCAGGGTATGGTAGCCAATGGCTCTTATATTGTTACCATTCTGCAAGATGGAACAGCGGTAAGTGGCCAGAAATTAGTGATACAATAGTATTTAATAACATAATGTAAAACAGCCCCGTTTAAGCGGGGCTGTTTTTGTTATGGGGTATATAGTATATGTATAAACAGCTTGGTGCAGTACAGACTATGCATAAACACATCGGTTATTGATGAAACTGTTTTCTCTTCGGAAATAAGCCCTATATATTTGCCCGCCAAAATTGAAGAGCAATGAGAAAACTAGCATTGGGAATTATCAGTATTGCAGCTATTAATACGGCAGTAGCACAACCCTTGTCGGGTCGGCTTGATTCGGTTGTTATATCGGGCAACAGGATTGAAGAAGCCTACGGCAGGCAAAACAGGAATATTGAAGTGCTGGACAGCAGGCAGATAAAAGCACTACCTGTAAAGAGCACAAATGAACTGCTGTCGTATGTAGCGGGTGTTGACCTTCGCCAGCGTGGCCCGATTGGCACGCAAGCCGATGTCTCTATCGATGGCAGTACATTCGACCAGGTGCTGGTATTAATAAACGGCGTTAAAATGTCTGACCTGCAAACCGGCCACCATATGCTGAATATACCTATCCCTATTAATGCTATAGAGCGCATAGAAATTGTGCGCGGGCCTGCGGCACGTACCTATGGCGTCAATGCATTGGCAGGTGCGATTAATATCGTTACAAAGACACCTGTACAGGATGAAGTATTAGCTCAAGCTTATGCAGGCAGCAGCCTGAAACAGGACACCGCAACAGGAGAAACCTATTATGGCTGGGGTGCACAGGCTTCAGCGGCTATTGCTGCAGGTAAGCACTCACACATCTTATCCTTAGCGCACGATGAGGGCCGTGGCTTTCGTTACAATACTGCCTACGATGCATACAGGTTGTTTTACCAGAACCGTATTGCCATCAACGAGCAAAACAATATAGAAGCTATGGGCGGCTATATCAACAACAGCTTCGGCGCCAACGCCTACTACGCAGCACCGGTTGATAAGGAGTCAACGGAAGCTGTGGAAACGGCGATAGGGAGCATACGCTATAACTATCAACCCAACAAAAAACTAACTATCAGCCCTCGTGTCAGCTACAGGTACAACAATGATGACTACATATTCGTAAAACAGAAACCTGAACTGTACCACAACATACACGAAACGAATGTGCTGACAGGTGAGTTGCAGGGTGCATATAAAACAAAGAATGGCATCATAGGTGCTGGTGTAGAGTACAGGGCTGAACATATCAACAGTACCAACCTGGGCAAAAGGAACAGGAATAACCTGGGCATTTTTGCAGAGTACAAACATTATTTCTCTGACAGGTTGAATGCCGGTGCAGGATTGTACGCTAATAAAAACAGTGATTATGATTGGGAGGTTTTTCCGGGTGTTGATGCAGGCTATTATGTGGCCAAGAACTGGAAGTTATTTGTGAATGCAACATCGGGGCAACGCCTGCCTACTTATACCGACCTGTATTATAAAGGCCCCGCCAACATAGGCAACGCGCAACTGAAGCCTGAATATGCTTATTATGCTGAGGGTGGTGTGCAGCATAGCAACAACTTCCTGTTTGCCCGTGCGTCTTACTTCTACCGCAGGTCGGCGGATTTTATTGACTGGGTACGTGCCGTTAATACAGATCCCTGGCAGCCACAAAATTTCCAGACCATCAATACACAAGGTATATCCTTGCTGGCCAACTTTAACATGAGTGAGGCAATGGAGTTCAGTGATAATATTGATATGGTATGGAATGCCAACTACACTTACCTGAGCCCGGTAATTGATGCACCGACAAGTGATATATCTAAATACGCTATTGAGGCACTGAGGCACCAGGCAACGATAAAGCTGACTAATACACTTTGGCAGCGTGTGCAGACCAATATAGCTTACAGGTATCTCTACCGCATCAATGCCAACGACTATACGCTGGTAGATGCACGCATCGGCTACATGGTAAAAAACATACTGCTGTATATAGATGTAAATAACCTGCTGGATACACAATACAAAGAAGTGGGCGCGGTGCCTATGCCGGGCAGGTGGTACACTTTAGGGGTGAGGTTTAACCATGTATGGAAATAATCAATACCATGGGCAGCAGAAACACCATACCTTTGCACGGTCTAAAAAATATTATATGAAAGATAAACACCCGAAAGACAGTCATGTAATCATGTCAGAACTGGTGCTGCCCAACGATACCAATACACTGGGCAACCTGATGGGCGGCAAACTGATGCACTGGATGGATATAGCAGCTGCTATAGCCGCACAAAAGCATTGCAACTGCCCCGTGGTTACCGCCTCCATGGACAATATATCTTTTAACAATCCCATTAAACTGGGTAATGTATTGACTATTGAGTCTAAAGTTGTGCGCGCCTTTAACACATCTATGGAGATATACCTGAAGGTATGGGGCGAAGACCTGTCGGCTCAATATAAATACCTGACCAATGAAGCCTATGCTACCTTTGTGGCTCTTGATCCCAATGGTAAGCCACGCAAAGTACCTCAACTGGTACCCGAGACGGAAGAAGAACAAAAAATGTATGAGGGCGCACTGCGCCGCAGGCAGGTGAGGTTGATATTGGGTGGCAAAATGCACCCTAAAGATGCCGATGAATTGCGTTCTTTATTCATACAGGATTAATTATTGTTTGTAAGGCGAATCAAAAAAACAGGAATAATGCTCGACAGGAAAACACCACCACAAATACATGACGCGATAGAATTCGATTTCTCATTGCCCCCCGTCAATAGTTATACACTGGACAATGGGATTCCCTTGTACTGGCTGAGTGCAGGGGTGCAGGACGTAGTGGAAGTGGATTGGGCCTTTCCGGCAGGTATATGGTACGAGCAGAAGCAGGGGGTGGCTAATGCTGTAGCAGCACTGTTGAAAAACGGCACATCTAAGCGTACCGCGCAGCAAATCAATGAAGCGTTTGAATATTACGGTGCATCTTTAAAGGTGAGGCCCGGTAACGACTATGCGATAGTGTCGCTCTACTGTTTGTCGAAGCACCTGCCGAAACTGTTACCTGTGGTGCACGAAATGCTGACTGATTCCGTTTTTCCGCAGGAGGAGATAGATATTTATAAACAGAACACTATACAACGTTTGCTGGTCAACTTGCGCGAATGTGAATTTGTAGCCAACCAGAAAATAGACGCATTGCTGTTTGGTGAAAACCATCCTTATGGCCGTTTTACCAGGCAGGATAGCATAGAAGCCCTGTACAGGGAAGACCTGCAGGCGTTTTACAAAAAGTACTACGACCTGGCTGGTGTGAAAATATTCATGGCAGGTAATATCGGTGAACAGGAAACCAAATGGGTGAATGAAATTTTCGGCGGAACTACTATCGTACAGACACCTGCTTCAGAATTGTCTTTTGATTTGCAAACGGCCATTGAACTGAAACAGCACTTCATGAATGATGAGAATGGCGTGCAGGGTGCTATACGTATAGGCAGGCTGTTCCCCAACAGGCATCATCCCGACTTCGCACCAATGGTAGTAGTAAACACGTTGTTCGGCGGATACTTTGGCAGCAGACTGATGGCCAACATCCGCGAAGACAAAGGCTATACCTACGGTATTTATAGTAGCATGTCTTCTATGCAACAGGGTGGTTCGCTGATTATACATACAGAAGTAGGCAGGGGAGTAATAGAAAACGCAGTTAAGGAAATATATCACGAAATGGACCTGCTCTGTAACGAGCAGCCCGATGAAGAGGAGTTGTTGCTGGTAAAAAACTACCTGCTGGGCAATTTGCTGGGCGACCTCGATGGGCCGTTCCAGATAATACAGCGCTGGCGTACGCTGATACTTAATGGCTTGGATATTACCCATTTCAACCGTAATGTGCATGTATATAAATCCATAACTGCGGCCGAAGTACAATCGTTGGCACAGCAATATTTCAACAAGAACAGTTATCACGAGATAGTGGTGATATAACAAGCTGATACTACATTATAGCCGCCCGGAGCAACCCGGGCGGTTTTTTGTTGTGAAAAATCGCCACCATATTTGTCGCTATTCCACCCTCTGTGCGAACTTAATTTGCCCCACCTTTGTATTGTAAATAATAACTGTAACTAAACACAAGCATTATGGAAAAACTGACATTCAATACAACAATCAACGCAACTTGTGAACAGGTATGGCATGCGTTATGGAATGAGGATAATTATCGCAAATGGACGACAGTATTCAGTGAAGGCTCTACGGTAGAGACGGATTGGAAGAAAGGAAGTAAAGTTCTGTTCACTGATGGCAAGGGCAGTGGCATGGTGTCGGAAATAGCGGACAACATACCAAATGAGTTTATGTCGTTCAGGCACCTGGGCATGGTGAAAGATGGCGTGGAAGATACTACCAGTGAAAAGGTGAAAGACTGGGCGGGCGCTATGGAAAACTACAGGCTGAAAGATGCAGGTGGCTCAACGGAACTGGAAGTAGAGCTGGATATTAATAATGAGTACAAGGATTATTTCGCTGATGCTTTCCCCAAGGCATTGCAAAAGGTGAAAGAAATTTTGGAACAATAGAACAATTATATTCAATCAATAAAAACAACTTATCATGTCAGAAAATACAACAGTCATTACAGTATCAGCAAATGTGCAGGCACCGATTGAAAAAATATGGAAAGCATGGAATGAGCCGCAGCATGTAACACAGTGGAACAGTGCCAGCCCCGAATGGCATACTCCTGTTGCAGAAAACGACCTGAGGGTGGGNNCTTTGAAGGGGTGTACGATGAAGTGAAACCTGATGAGTTGATCAGCTATACTATGAGTGATGGAAGAAAAGTGAGCACAACTTTCCAAACATCGGGAGATACAACCCGGGTAACTACGAACTTTGATGCTGAAAATGAGAATCCTGTTGAGATGCAACAGGGTGGCTGGCAGGCGATACTGGATAACTTCAAAAAATACGCGGAAGGGTTGTAGTAAAAGAATTATGCAATCTAGTCATTATATACTAATAACTGATTCGATGGCATATTGCAATTAAATGAAAAGTTGCTACACCCGCTCAAAGCGTTGGTAGAATGCACGTTCCAGTTCTTCCCTATGGTTGGGGTGGGCTATACTGAANNCACGTTGCTCCATGTTTCGACCGTAGAGGTTGACCACTCCGTATTCGGTGACTACATAGTGTACGTGCCCGCGTGTAGTCACTACGCCTGCTCCCTGTTTCAGGAAAGGAGTGATACGTGACACGCCTTTGCTTGTAACGGATGGAAGAGCGATAATAGGTTTGCCGCCGGGTGATAGCGATGCGCCGCGCATAAAGTCCATCTGCCCGCCTATGCCTGAATATTGGTAAGTGCCCAGCGAATCGGCGCATATCTGCCCGGTCAGGTCTATTTCCAGGGCACTGTTGATAGCGACAACTTTAGGGTTTTTACGAATGATTGAGGTATCGTTTACATAAGACACATCCATGAAGGATATATTGGCATTGTCATCTACAAAGTCATATAACTTGCGGGTGCCTATTGTAAAGGTGCTGACAATTTTACCCGGGCGTATTTTCTTGTGCTCATTGGTTATTACACCACTTTCTACCAGCGGTATTACCCCGTCNNGGATGCCTAATCCCCGGTGGTTGCTGAGGCAGCGCAATACGGCATCGGGTATGCAGCCTATACCCATTTGCAGGGTAGAGCCGTCGTCTATGAGGCTGGCAACGTGCTCGCCTATTTTCAGCGATGCCTCATCCATTTTGCAGGCATAGTCTACTTCAGGCAATTCCGCTTCGTGCCATACCATAGCGCTGAACTTTGATGTGTGTACCTGCGTATCGCCATGAGTGCGCGGCATTTTCGGGTTTACCTGCGCTATTACTTTTTTGGCGGTGCGTACAGCTGTCCATGCGGCATCTACCGAGGTGCCCAGGGAGCAGTACCCATGTTTGTCAGGTGCTGATACATGCACTATGGCTACATCCAGCGGCAAAATCCCGTTCCTGAAGAGGTAGGGTATTTCACTGAGGAATACCGGCACATAATCGCCGTAGGGGCTGTTTACCCACTCCCGCACATTGGCCGATACAAATAATGAATTGAGGTAAAAACTTTCTTTCACTTCGGGGCGGTTCCAGTCTATCTTGCCCAGTGTACTGATAGAGACCAGTTCGATATCCCTGATGGAGCCCGCCCTGTTCAGCAGAGCTTCTACCAGGTGCAGGGGGGTGGCAGCACTGCCATGTATAAATACCCTTTCTCCGTTCTGTATTATGTTTACCGCTTCTTCCGCGCTGATGTATGTAGGTTGCATGAGGGTGTAAAAATAATCATTGATAGCCCTATAGAGCATGATTCTCGTCATAATCACGAACTTTACAAAGCTTTAACAGAGTTTTGAAACTTTTTGCGTCTATACAACGTAAATCATTCCGAACGTTTAAAACGAAGTTTATGCGCTTTGCCGGTATTTTTATCATGCTATGTTCCTGCCTGCTGTTTACACAGTGCACACATGCTCAAAAAAAACAAACTATGAACGGTACTAAGTATAACAACCCGTATTACTCCCGTACAGACACTACTAAGCTAAATGTGCCTGACGCTGAATGGAAGAAGATCCGATCGAATGAAGTGTATAATATTGCCAGGGAAAAAGGTACTGAATGGGCTTTTTCCGGTGAATATTGGAACACGGATACCAAAGGTGACTACTATTGTGCTGTGTGTGGCAACCACCTGTTTAAGTCTGATGCCAAATTCGCCAGCAGTTGCGGCTGGCCCAGTTTCTTCGAAGCTATCAGGCTGAACAGCGTGGAATATACCGAAGACCGCAGCCATGGTATGGTACGTACCGAAGTGACATGTGGGCGATGCGACTCGCACCTGGGGCATATATTTGACGATGGCCCGGCACCTACTTACAAGCGTTTTTGCATGAATTCAGCTGTACTCGATTTTGAGCCTGAAGGGGGCAAGAAATAATGATTGGTAATAAATAAACTGAACCCGTTATTTTGCAGGCAGAATAACGGGTTTTTTCTATGACTAAAAAGGAGCGGTATCAATACGTTATAGACTGGTTTCAGCAGCATATGCCTGTGGCAGAAACAGAACTGCATTATGGGAATCCCTATGAACTGTTGGTGGCGGTTATTCTTTCTGCACAGTGTACTGATAAAAGGGTGAATATCGTTACGCCCGAATTGTTTAAACAGTTCCCCACTCCTGAATTATTAGCCAATGCTGAGTTTGAAGACATAGAACCACTGATACGCAGCGTGACTTTTGCCAACAACAAAACACGCCACCTGATGGGTATGGCCAAAATGTTGGTGGAAGATTA
This sequence comes from Bacteroidetes bacterium UBA5543, assembly GCA_002423665.1. GTDB lineage: Bacteria > Bacteroidota > Bacteroidia > Chitinophagales > Chitinophagaceae > UBA5543. Next base: position 9,576 of record DINJ01000240.1, read on the forward strand.
TGGTAGTGAAGTGCCTGATACTGTAGAGGAGTTGGTAAAGCTACCCGGCGTAGGGCGTAAGACAGCAAATGTTATTACCTCGGTGATATTTGAACAACCTAACATGGCGGTGGACACGCACGTCTTTCGCGTATCGGCAAGGATAGGACTGACTACGAATGCTAAAAACGTATTGCAGGCAGAGAAACAATTAGTGGCCAATATTCCGGAAGAACTGATACACAAAGCGCACCACTGGCTGATATTGCATGGCCGCTATACATGCGTAGCCCGCAGGCCTAAGTGTGAGCGCTGCGGGCTGACGAGTATCTGTAAATTCTATAAATCGGACATGAGGCATATTGTGGAGCAATAATGCCTCATAGATTAGCTCTTAGTCTGTTCGCCCTCTTTCCAGGTTGGTTGGAAGCTCTTGCTGTATTCGTCAAACTTTACAGTCTTGTACTTACCCTCAGCAAGGTATTTCAGTATCATCTCCATTTGCGGCACTGGCTGGTAGCCCGGTATGGGTGATGGGTTCTGGAAATTCTCCTCCAGAAATACAAATGTGGGGTACGACATTTGACCGTTCATCAGTTGTGCAGCC
>DINJ01000119.1:0-4308 GCA_002423665.1 Bacteroidetes bacterium UBA5543
GTCTATGATTACCCTTAAGGCCGGTATAGAAGGTATGATGAAACGCATGATACCCGAGGTAAAGGAAGTAGTAGCCGAAGCTGAATAAAAAATTTTAGTGGTTAGTATAAAACAGCCTCCGCCGCAAGCGGGGGCTGTTTTAGTTTATCGGTTATTGAAAAAAACCTATTCTTACTGTGCGTAGCTATTCAACCCCGTACGGTTGGCAAAAACACTGAGGGCGGCACGGCTGTTTACGTGCAGTTTCTGAAAGAGGTTATCGCGGTAGTTGTCAATCGTGCGCCTGCTCTTGCCCATTTTTTGCGCTATATCGTTATAGTCCATGGCCGTGCAGCAGAGTTGTAAAAACTCCCGCTGGTTGTCGGTGATATTGATTAACCGTTTGGCAGCCGATGCGGGGCCATGCGGCAAAAATTTCGCGGCTGCACCCCCTGCGTAATAACCATATTGATGCACATGCTGTATGGCCTCCGCCATTTCAGCAGGCATGGCATCTTTGCCCAGGAAACCGCAGGCGCCCTCCGTTATCATTTCCAGCACCGGGTATTCGTCCTCGTGATACATAGATAATGCAATAACTTTTACCGAGGGCCAGCGCCTGTTGAGCAGGGGCATTGCCTCGTACCCATTCATGTTCGGCATGCTGATGTCCAGCAGGCATATATGGGGCAATACATCAGCACGCTCCAGTTTATCTATCAGTTCCTGCCCGTCGGCTGCTGTAAGTATAACGGAAATGCCGGGTTGGCTTCGCAGCATATGTGCCAGCCCGTTCACAAAAAGTGTATGGTCGTCGGCAATGGCCACAGTAATGGTAGGTGAGGTATTCATGATAATGATGCTTTGTAATGGTATAACAATGTATATAAAGATAACAGGAAATTAATTGCCTGCCAAATGCAGCTCCAAAAACGGCACCTTCTTTGCTATATGCGCTGCAACCCAATACAGTTCATGCTTTCACTATACCAACAGGGTCATTTAACGGTAGTGGCAGGGGTTAGTTGATACATGCTAAGCAGGGCCATTTAACGCTTGCGGGGCAATTTTCTTTCCCACAGGTTTGCACTACCAATATAAACCGCCCGCATAGTGTTTTCGAAAAAAGTTGTTCAGACCCGGCGCCGGCAGTTACATATAAAAGAGGCAATTTATTTTTTAACCATTATAAACTTCAAGAAAAAATGAACAACAGAGAAAACAAGCTATTGCGGCCGGCCCTGCGGGCGGTTATGTTATTGTTTCTGTCGGTGTCCGTACACTGTAGCTATGCACAAAACCCTACTGTCAGGTCTTATTTTACGAACTATGACCTGAAAAATTATTCAACTGAAATAATACCAACTGGAGCCACTGGGCAAGGGGTAGTTATGGGTGGTACCTACTTTGGCCCAGCAGGGGCAGCAGGCAATACTAACTGGACTCATTTTGTCCGTACAGATAATGACGGAGTGGTAAACCCGGGGGGTGTATGGACATTTTTCCAGGAAGATGGTGCCGAAGATGAACGTTGCGTGGACATTGCGACTGATGTGGCAAATCCAAACCGCTATTTCCTGACATCGTTGGTGCGCCTTAATAAAAGCGGCAGCTATCATGACCACATAAAAGTGTATGAAGTAGACTACAATGGTGTCTTGTTAAACAGCGCTCTCATTGAAAGCGTGCCGACAGCTGGTAATATGTTTACTAATTTATACCCTGTACATAGCCTGTATGATGATGCTAGCGGTGCACTGTTTATATGCGGTTATGCACTCGCTGATGTTAACCTGAGTATTGCAGATAAAGAAGGACCTACTTATCATGGTATAAATGGTAATCGCTGGAACAAAGAGGCATTTGTCATGAAAGTGGATCCTGTAACACTGACCGTGCTGAACTATGAAAGATATAATTACGCCTATACGCCGGCAGGTATCGGTGGTGGTATAAATTATAAATGCCCCAGTTTTTATGATCCTGTATATTGGGATCCTGTAAATCAGCCAACCTCGCTCTGGGGAGATTTTGATATGGCCATGAGGTTGACCAAATTGCAAGGAGGAAATATACATGTAACGGGCAGCGCAACAGCATTGCATTTCCAATGCTCTGTACCGCCCAATCCTTACCCCACCCCTCCTCCGTTTAACCCTATATATGGCTGTCAGAATACACTTGCTTCAGCCGTTATGAATGTTGTCATCGACCCTTTTGCAGCACAAAATGCTATTATGCTGATTCGTAATGAGCCCTTTGTAGATGAGGAATACGACTTCTCTTTTGGCACAGGGATTTTTCAGAATGGAAGCAGTTACTATTTGTTAGGGAATCATTACACACCGGAGATAAGAACAGGTACCGGGATAGACGATGAGGGAGGATTTGAGCCCTATATGCATGGTATGTTTTTTGCCAACCTGAATAATGCAGGCGGGCCTAGCCCGAGGTACAACCCTGACCCTGCGACGCTCTACAATACAGGATTGACCCCACNNAATCCTCCCGGGGCAGCGTATTCATTAATAGCTTATGGCCCTCGCAGTGGGCAGGTAGAAAATTGGTCGGTAACAAATATTAGTGCAGGGGGTGTTCCCGTGCTTAATGACGTATGCCAGTGGGTGGCAGGTTACAGGGCCAACAGTGGTTTTACCAGTTCTGCCGGGTGCAGCCATACCTACCCGCCATCGTTCGCCAACGTAACACCCTCACTTTCCTTGTGGGATTTAGGATGGAATGTCGGAACCGGTATATCAGCCACCATCCGCACCACAAAAGACCATATGACGCAATTTGGCACCGGGCCCGATGTATATGGTGCGAACAGCTATCGCCAGTTGGGCGAAGGGTTGTCAAATATAGGCTGGCCTCCGACTTTTGCAGTAGGGGACGAGGTAACTAACCCTGGTTCCCCGGATATCATAATGGCTGTACCCATTTATGCAGGCAGCCTGAACCTGAAATTTATAAGGGCCAATCGCTTAGATGGGAGTGTGATACGCAATAATACCGACTATTGTCCCAATAGCGTAGAAGAATGTGCACCACCACTGGAATTACCCAGCCATGTGCTGTACCCTGAAGGAATTGATATGTCCCGGAATTATACTGTTTTACCATGGCCGGCAGGCAATCCTCCGTCTAACACTAACACTCTTTCGCTAACACTGCCTACCGAAATAGTATGCGATGCCATCAACAATGTATATAAACCCGGCAAGACAACTACCGTAACAGGTATGGTACAGAACGCTGATAACACAGTCGTATATCCCAATCCCGCACAACAGTATGTACAGGTAGCACTGGCAACGAACATTGGTGCTGAGCAGGCTATAAAAGTGGAGCTGACAGGTGTGCAGGGGCAGGTGCTGTCTGTATTGTACGAGGGCAATGCAGCAGTGCTGTCTGCCGACAGGCAACTGCAGCTGCCTAGCCTGGCAGCGGGACTGTATTTTGTACAGGTATATGCCGATGGCCAGGCCGTTTGCAACCAGAAACTGAATGTTATGCAGTAAATGGAACTGAATCATTTGATTACAGAGGTTGCAGCTATATGTTGCAACCTCTTTTATTATTTATCAATCAATAACATATTATAAAACAGGGTGAAAACACCCTGTTTTCGTAAGGGCTAATGTGTTAACTTTATATAAGTATTTTTGCCCGTACATGCGGGCTTACCCAAAAAAACATCATAATCATGGAAGGAGTATTTTTCCGCAGCCGTATTGCCGGCATTCTTTGTCTATTATCCCCTTTTACCGCCTTTGCAGGTGCAGGCCCCGACTTTTCTGAAAATGCTACGCCGGGCAAGGGATATATGGGCAATAATTCCCCTGTACAGTTCATGCAAAACAAAGGGCAGATAACTGACCAGCATGGGGTGGTAAGAAGGGATATAGATGCAAGGGTAGAGGCTAATGGTGTAGTGATGTTTGTTGGGGATGGGGAGTTGCATTATCAGTGGGTGGCTGCGCAAAGTCAAATCCCGATAGCTATCGGGACAAAATTCAAAAGCCAAAAGAATCCCATATCCAAAATCGAGAATCAACAATCTGAAATCCAAATCTACCGTATGGACGTAAAACTTGTTGGTGCCAACAAAAACGCAGAGGTGATATTTGAAGAACCAACGGGGTATTATGAGAATTATTATTTAGCACATACGGGTGAGAATGGTGTAAGGGCGAATGGGTATGGCAGGGTTATTTATAAGGATATTTATCCGAATATTGACCTTGTTTTTTATACGGCGGGAGTGCCCGGCGCGAGTGTTCCACCCCCGTCAGCAAAGCTGACCCCCCCGCTCCCGAAATGGTCGGG
>DINJ01000119.1:4376-4526 GCA_002423665.1 Bacteroidetes bacterium UBA5543
ACTTATTTTGGGGGCAGCGGGCAAGACCAGGCCCGCTCTCGTTCATCAGCAACAGATACCGGAGGACAGGTTTATATAGGTGGGGCCACCAACAGCAGCAGCAGTATTGCTACAACCGGGGCTCATTTAACAATCTGGGGAGCGGGTACT
>DINJ01000131.1:0-4519 GCA_002423665.1 Bacteroidetes bacterium UBA5543
CGCGCAGCGCGACACGCGACAATGTGTATCTTCTTCTCGTTGCTGCTATATAATAACCGACAGATATATCCGTTCTATCTCTATATGGAAAACAAAGGCAGTATCATCCGCCAAACAGTGGCTATAACTTTTGTATGTACCCTTATCTTCAGCTTTCTCTTGTTTTACGGTGGTTGCAGGGGTATGTATTCTTATATCGAAAGCAGGCGTGATTGTGAATTCATGAACGTAGATAATTATGAAGTACGTACACATACAGACATTCCTAGTCCTAAGGAAACTCTGTACTGCAACTACGATGCTGCAAAGGGGGTGAAGTCAAGCGTATTTCAACTGCAACTCACAGAAAAGAAGCTGAGCAGCAGCATAGCCTACAACGATTTGAAAAAGATATCAGAGTGCAACCTGCCACAGTTCCGCTACAACCCTGCATGGAACGACAGCATCAGCAAACTGCCGCAAGACCAGTTATATTCAGTTACCGGGCACTACAAAGAAGATAGCTGGATATATGTGCTGTACAGCGTTAACCAAACCATGTGGGCAGAGCTGGTGGAAGATTTGAACTATAAGGAGTGATGTTGCACCTTATTTTTCATGTAATAATTCAGTCACTGTTGCCGTACCAAGATTTGTTGGAAACTCCCACAAGTGATATAACTCCAAAACCTTATTTTGCAATGTATCAAAATACATGTACCTGTTATTGGTCCTGTCATACTGATAAAAGTAAAGACAATTTGGATACAAAGGCGCCGTGGGTGCCCCCTTGCAAAAATCTACCCAATAGTTTGTCTTAATAAAATATCGTAGTGTATCATCATTGATAGGTGTGAAGCTAATTTGTATACTGTCAAGCAAAAGCGTGTCAATATCATTCCCGGGTATATTTTCTACATATATACCTGTAAAGTTGCGTGTACCTTGTAGCATATATATAGTGGGCTTGGAAGTGTTAATGCTGTCTTCGTTATTTGGTGCGGTACTATCAGTAGAAGTAGCAGCAGGAGCAGGTGTAGATTGCTTCTTAGCACAGGTAGATGCAAGCAATAAAATCAATATAAGGGTTAGGAATGCTTTCATAAAGTCGGTTTGACAATAAAAATACTGAACAATTCTGAAATGATGTAACCAGGCTTGTCTGTTGTATGTCATATCTGAATCCCCCACCCTCTGTAACCAATGCTACAAAACCACTATATCATTTCTCTATCTTTATACTGCACAACATCTGTAATATGAAGAAGTATATCCTTTTTTCAGCCACAATAGCTTTACTGTCAATAGCAGCCTGCAATGACGAACTTACAACTGATAAAGCTGATGAAACAAGCAAAGCAACCACAGATAACGGGTTAGCTATGCTGAAGGATAACTGCTTCAATTGCCACAATGCAGATAAAAATGCAACAGGTGGTGTAGCGCCTACTATGGCAGCCATCAGGCAGGCGTACCTTACCGATGGTGTATCAGAACAGGAATTCGCTGACAGGATAATCTACTTCATCAACAATCCCGCTGCTGAAAACAGCCGCATGCCCGAAGCGGTGCAGCAATACGGTGTCATGCCCCGTCTCTCGTACAATGAAGAGCACCTGCGCCAGATGGCAGGATATATATACCAAAACGACATCAGCAGCGACGAATGGAACAATGCCTGGAAGAACAATAAAGATGCCACTGCAACCAGCAATACGGCTGACATGAGCTATGAGGACATAGGCCTGAGTATAGCCAACGGCACTAAAGCACAACTTGGCAAAAATCTGATGGCAGCCATTAAAGAGCATGGTGCTCCGGGTGCTGTTACCTTCTGCAACACACGAGCCATACCCCTNNTGAAAGAGCAACTGGCCAATGGCGAAAACCCTACACCGGTGGTGGCTGAGGTAAACGGCAAAATGGTGGGATATTATGCTATCATCACCAACCAAATGTGCCTGCAATGCCATGGCGATAAGAGCAAAGACATCTTACCCGAAACATGGACCAACATCAAAAAAGCCTACCCCCACGACAAAGCCACCGGCTACGGCGAAAACCAGCTGCGTGGTATATGGGTGGTGGAGATGGGTAAGAAGTAACAGCATAACTGTCGTCGCGCTGCGCGACAATCACCTAAAAAACATCTTACCGTTAATAGAAAAGTCGTCTAGTTGAGTACCCCATTGATAGTAAATTTAAACGACTGCATAGATGGAGATACAGATGTATATGTAACTGTATATTTTTTCCCAGTCCAGTCGATGGTACCGCTTCCGTTAACAACGAAATCCTGAGGAGGGCCGGCAGATGCATTATATCCTCTCACTACCTGGTTAGGAATAGTCAGGGTTTTATTGGTGCAATCAACCGTAAATGCCATATGGTCGAACACTGCTGTAGATGGTATGCTTATATACTGGTCGGGTGCCGGTTTCACAGGCATATCTACGAAGTACAAATCTTTCGGGTTATAGTCATAAGCAATTTTAGCCGCAGTATAAGCTGTGGTGCTACCCTCAGGCAGTATACTGATAGAAGCAAACTGGCCATTACTATTTTGGAAGAAATATAGTCCACATTCTGTTTTCTCTTGTACAACCAGGTTGAACGAGTAATTTTTTTTGTTTCCGGATGCAGTTGTTACCGTAAGCGTAACAGGATAAGTACCCGCAGGTGCCATATGTGTACGTAGTTCAAGGGTTGTGGTAAAAGGAGCCGTGCCACTTGCCGGATCAAAAGCGGAAGTAGTATTGGCAGGCAGGCCCGAAAGGCTGAAATTCAGTTTGGCCTGCACTCCGCCTGCATGAGTTATACCCAAAATAATCGTACCGGTATCTGCATTCCCCATGGTTATATCTGCTACACCGGCAATAACAAAACTGGTATCCGGGGCGTTCTGTGGGTTATTGGGATCTTTGGAAGGATCCACGGTTGTAGTTGATGGCTTATCGCATGATGCAAAAACAATAAGTAAAGCAATTAACAGCGTATAGGTCTTCATAAAAGGGATTTAAAATGAATGTACAAGATAAGCATTTATCTGCCAAAATATTGAATACCCGTTGTAGCGTCGCGCAACGCGACAGCACTACTCCTCCCAATCACATCAACATTTCCCATATTTTTAACGTCTTACCCGTTAATATGTAGTACCTTTGCGCCCTAATTTTTAATTATGCCGGGATTTACCGTAGCTATAGTAGGAAGGCCCAACGTGGGCAAGTCAACATTGTTCAACCGCCTGCTGGAAGAAAGGAAGGCCATAGTGGACGATGTGAGCGGCGTTACGCGCGACCGCCAGTACGGCGTGGCCGACTGGAACGGCAAGAGTTTTAACCTTATCGACACCGGTGGTTTCGTACATGGGTCAGACGATGTATTTGAACGCGAGATACGCAAACAGGTGCAGATAGCTATTGACGAAGCCAACCTGGTGCTGTTTGTATGTGATACTACTACCGGCATCACCGACCAGGACTCTGAAATGGCCGATATACTGCGCCGCAGCACCAAGCCTGTATTGCTGGTGGTGAATAAAGNNCACCGGCGAACTGCTGGACGAAATCACCTCTCATATAGAACCTGAAGAAGAGGAAGAGGAAAACCCCTTACCAAAGTTTATCATCATAGGCCAGCCTAATGCAGGAAAATCAACCCTGCTGAACGCGCTGACCGGGCAGGAACGTACTATAGTAAGTGACATACCAGGTACTACCCGCGATACCATACACACACACTACAACCAGTTTGGCAAGGAGTTTATGCTGATAGATACTGCCGGGCTGCGTAAGAAGAAGAACGTACACGAAGACCTGGAGTTTTACTCGGTCATCCGCGCCGTGCGTGCTATGGACGATGTGGACGTGTGTATGATAGTGATAGACGCTGAGAAAGGCGTTACCTCGCAGGATGTGAGCATCTTCAGCCTGGCGGCGCGCAAGGGCAAAGGCATAGTGCTGCTCATCAACAAATGGGATACTGTAGAAAAGGAAACCAACACCGCCCGCGATTATGAAAAAGCCATCCATCAAAAGATAGCACCGTTTACCGACGTGCCTATGATATTTATCTCGGCCAAAGACAAGGTGCGTATATTCCAGGCTATGGAAAAAGCCCTGGAGGTGTATGACAACCGCCAGCGTAAAATACAGACATCCAAGCTGAATGATATCATGCTGAAAGAGATACAGCACTCCCCTCCCCCCATGACACGCGGGCATTCGGTTAAGATCAAGTTCGTGCAGCAGTTACCAACTGTTGTACCATCTTTCGCGTTTTACGCCAACNNAGAAAAGACAAGGTGAATATCATCACGCTGGGTTGTTCCAAAAACATGGTGGACAGCGAGGTACTGAGCGGCCAGTTGGCGGCTAATGGCATCAAGGTGAAACATGAGAACACTAAACTGGACCATAATATAGTAGTGGTGAACACCTGTGGCTTTATTGACAAGGCCAAGGAGGAAAGCATCAATACCATACTGGAGCAGGTAGAACTGAAGCGTGAAGGCAAACTGGATAAGGTATATGTAACA
>DINJ01000131.1:4546-6867 GCA_002423665.1 Bacteroidetes bacterium UBA5543
AAGAAATCATGCTCATAGCGCAGGAACTGACCTACTACGGATTGGATATTTATAAGAAGCGTGCATTGTCCGATTTGCTAAAGCATTTATCGGACATTGAAGGCCTGCATTGGATAAGGCTGCACTACGCCTACCCTACTAAGTTCCCGCTGGAGATACTGGACGTGATGCGCGAACGCGACAACATATGCAACTACCTGGACATGCCCCTGCAGCATATATCAGACAATATGCTCAAGGCTATGAAACGCCAGATAACCAGAAAAGACATTATTGAACTCATCAACAATGTACGTGACAGGGTGCCTGGCATCTGCATACGCAGTACATTGATTGCCGGCTTCCCCGGAGAAACAAGGNNCAGGTCGTTACCTTGGCCGTACCGAGTTTGACAGTGTGGAAGTGGATAACGAAGTCATCATCAATACAGACAAAGAACTGCCTATCGGCGACTTTGTGAATGTACGCATCGAGAAAGCTTACGATTATGATCTGGAAGGAGTGGTAGTTTAGTCCAACCGATAAAACTTCCCCGGCAGGGCTTTTACCAGTCCCTGCATTTCCATCATCAGTAGTGTAGATGCCAGTTGAGAGCTGGTCATATTGCATAGGTGCAGCAGTTCATCAGCATGTACCATATCCTTGCTACCCAGCACATCGTACACCGTCTTTTCTTCGGGCGATAGATTGATGAACAACTGCTTCTGTACAGGTTTCTTCTTACCTGCCTCTTTCCAGTTCATCAGTTCCAGCAGGTCGTCAGCACAGGTTATCATATTAGCTATGTTAGTNNTATGTTAGTACGTATCAGTTCGTTACAGCCCGATGATTTGGCATCGTATATCCTGCCGGGGAATGCCGCGACGTCGCGGTTGTAGCTGTCAGCCACACGTGCGGTTATCAATGCACCACCCTTTATATCGCTTTCCACCACTATGGTTATATCGCTCAGCCCCGCTACTATCCTGTTCCGCATAGGGAAGTGCCCCCTGTCTGCCGGTGTGCCCGATGGGTATTCACTCAACACGCCCCCATTCGCCATCATCTCTTTAGCCAGGTTTTTATTGGCAGCCGGGTACATCTTATCCAACCCGTGGCCAACTACGCCTATTGTCGGCATTCCGTTTTTCACTGCTGCTTTATGTGCAATCGTATCTATGCCATGCGCCAACCCGCTAATAATGGTCACACCTGTATCTTTCAACTCTTCTACCAGTTGCTCCGTAGTCCGCTGCCCATAGTCAGAATATTTACGTGTTCCTACCACCGCTACTGTCTTCTCAGGGCTCAGGCTTGCACTACCCGTATAATACATCAATACAGGTGCATCGGCACAGTTTTTCAACCGTTCAGGATAACCCTCGTCATAATACCACAATACTGATATATTATGNNCTCATCACGAAAAGCCTTCGCCCGCACTTCGCCTAATCCCGATACAGTCTTCAATTCTTTGAGCGGCGCTTTAAACACGGCCTCAGCCGAGCCGAAATGCTCCGTGAGCCTGCGTGCGGTGATGGGGCCGGTTTCCGGCACAAATGTTAAAGCTATTCTATAAAATAGTTCCTGGTCGTTATCGGGCAGCATATTTGCTATGTTCTTAGTATATGGGATAGTATATCGCTATCTTTGTGCACGGAAATTAGAAAAAATGAAGAAGAACATCTTAAGTTTTATTGTGCTGGTAGCTGTTATATTCAGCGCCTGCGCACAACAAAAAAAGACAACAAAATCCAAAGTCCTCACAGCTCAGGGTACAAATTTAACCATCCAGTCAATGGCTATGGAGCGTACTCCCTGCTTTGGCAATTGCCCTTCATACAGGTTGGAGATATACAAAGACGGGCTGGTGAAATTCAAGAGCTGGTCGGATACGGAATTCGAAGGTGATTATGAGAAGAAATTTGATGCTGTAAAAGTGTCGGAACTGTTCAGACAGTTTGAGGCGTATAGGGTAGACACCTGTGCTGAAGCATATGAAAGCCTGATACAAGACGTGCCGGGCATCAATTATTACTTTACGTACAAAGACAAAGAACAGAAGATAATGAACGCTCACTTCGGCCCAACTTATATGATACAAATGGCGGAAGAAACTGATAAGCAGTTTAAGGTAGACGCCAGCTGGACAAAAACAGCTGACAAGAAAAAAGACTGATAAAAGCAAAGCCCCTTTTCAGGGGCTTGTTTATTTATTACAAGTGCAATTTCTCTTTCTTAGCCAGTAGCTCATCTACTGTTTCCTGGTACATTTCGTCAGGTACGCAACAGTCTACCGGGCATACCGCAGCACATTGGGGCTCTTCATGAAAGCCCTGGCA
>DINJ01000173.1 GCA_002423665.1 Bacteroidetes bacterium UBA5543
ATGTTCCAGGATGTGAAAGTGCCTAAGGAAAACCGCATAGGTGAAGACGGTTTCGGTTTCCCATTTGCGATGAAGATACTGGCGGGTGGCCGTATAGGTATCGCATCACAAGCATTGGGTATAGCCAGCGGCGCATACGAACTGGCACTTAAATATTCGAAAGAGCGTAAGGCGTTCGGTACAGAAATATCTAACCACCAGGCTATAGCCTTTAAACTGGCGGATATGGCCACTGCGATAGAAGCAGCACGCCTGCTGTGCCTGAAAGCAGCATGGACCAAAGACCAGGGACAGGATTATACGCTGGCAGCCGCTACAGCCAAGCTATACGCCAGTGAAATAGCGCAGTGGGTAACCAGTGAAGCTGTACAGATACATGGCGGCTACGGTTATGTGAAGGAATTCCACGTAGAACGCCTGATGCGTGATGCGAAAATCACGCAGATATACGAGGGTACCAGCGAGGTGCAGAAAATTGTTATCAGCAGGACTATCCTGAAAGGATAGTAAATACGTTAGCTATATTATTTAAGCGGCACTGAGATTCGGTGCCGCTTTTTTCTTATATTCATGTAAATATTTATGTTATGAACTACCTAAAAATATTTGTTGCGATATTGATATTAACTCCTATAGCAGTAGTTGCTCAAATCAGTGACAGCCCTGTAACATGTAAGTTCGGCAAATACACTTATGAAAGTACAGAAAATGCCAACTTCGAAATAACTGTACCGGAGTTGGAAAAAGATGCCCACCTGTANNCCTGTATATATACTCAAAAGACAAAAAATATGCCATTACAGGATATGCTATCAGCGTTGTATCAAAAGCCAGTGGAGATGTGGTCGGTGAGTTCAGGAAAAGCGATAACGATATACTGAAGGCCTTAAAAAGTGTGCCATATACTGTAGATGCAGGCGACAGAATATTCATTACAGATTTGCAGGCAACATGCGAGGGTTGTACAGAACCTCTACCCATCAAACCTATGGTTATAATGGTTAAATAGCCTGAACCATTGGGTGACCCCCGAGGTGCAGAAAATCGCTACCAGCACTACTATTCTGAAAGATTAAACATTATTATTATCTTAATGGCCGGATAGATATTCTATACGGCTTTTTATCTGGTATAATTATGAGAAAGGTTGAGTTTTCTTTAATAGCAGCCGTCGCCCTGTCCATAATTGTCCTCACGTTCAACGTGCCGGGTGCAGGCATAGTGCTTACAGTTACAACACTTGCATTAGCTTTCTTTTACGCCTACCTCAGCACAGCTTATTTCAACAACATCAGCATCAGGCGGGCACTTAAAAAAGGAGCGTTGGATAAAGTGTCCACCAAGCATAAAGTACTGGCGACTTATTCGGGCGTGGCGATAGCGTTTTCGTTGGTGTCTGTATTNNCAGGGCATGCACTGGCCATCCGCCAACGTACTTACCGTATTGAGTATAGTGATATTAGTGCCAGCTATAGCCGTATGCATATATAAAATAGCCAAAGGCAGTAAAAATATCGCTTACCGTAAAAGCGTACAACGCACTGCATCTTACCTGTTTGTGTCGGTATGCGCCTCTATCTATTTTTAATAGCTATCTTTAATAAAACCATATAATATGAACCTGAAAATAAAAACCATCATTTCCCTGCTGATACCATTTTACTCCTTTTCGCAGGAGAAAAACACTGACCTAACCTACTTTGTAGGCAAGGCCCTGAGAGAAACAAGCCCCAGCGAACAAGTGGCCTTTAAAATACCTCTGTCGGACCTGGAGTCTGCTCCATACATCCAGTTAGCCTACAAAAACGCTGACTATGCAATCACCAACTTTACAGTCAGTATTATGTCGAGGAGGTTTGCCAAAGTAATGGGCCAATTGACACAACAACAAGGCAGCCTGGTAGAAAGTGCGGCTAAAATGGATTACACACTGGGCCCCGGCGACAGGATTTTTATTGATGACCTGAATGCAACCTGCCCTGAGTGTAAGGAAGATAAAAACATAACTACCCAAGGCCTGGCTATACTTATAGAATAAGATGAAGTATATGCCGTGGCATGGTTATTGTTTCCATAGTTGTTTGATACCTTTACTCACGCAACTATAGTAGCAGGGAATGGGAAACAACCAAAAGAATGCCATCATACGTTTCAGCTTTTACATTGCATGGTTTGTCGTCTCTATATTGCAAGCCGGTTTCACAGAATTATTAGCAGACGAAGCCTATTACTGGAAATACGCCCAGGATTTATCCTGGGGATACTTCGACCATCCACCGATAGTGGCTGCATTGATTAAGCCTGGGTATACCCTGCTACACAACGAATTGGGGGTAAGGTTGCTATTCATACTCAGCAGTATGCTGATGATATATGTACTGGAACTACTGGTACGCCCACGGAACCTGAAATTATTTTACCTGTCTGTAGCATCCATTGGCGCATTTCACTTTATCGGCTTTCTCGCTTTGCCGGATATGCCCTTACTGTTATTTACAGCAACATTCCTGTATCTGTACAAGCATTACCTGCGCAGGGATGGCTGGGGCGTGTCCATATTACTGGCTATAAACGCCACGCTGCTGCTGCTGAGTAAATATCACGGGATATTGGTAATAGGATTTGCTTTACTGTCTAACCTGCAACTGCTGAAAAGAAAATCATTCTGGCTGATAGCATTGCTGAGCCTGAACCTGTTTATACCCCATATACAATGGCAGGCAGCGCATGATTTCCCCTCCATCAAATATCACCTTTACGAGCGTTCTTCAGATCCTTATCAAATTGAATATACATTGAACTACCTGCTATCAGCAATATTGATGTTCAGTCCTGTTGCGGGAATTGTGTTTGCATGGCAAACGTTTAAGAAAAGATCGGGAAATGACTTTGAAAGGACCCTGAAGTGGATGACGGCGGGAACACTGGTGTTCTTTTTTATCATGACCTTCAAAGGACGGNNGTCATGATTTCGCTTGTACTGATTGCAATGGTAAGGGTTTACCTTGTTTACAATTTTCTGCCCGATAATAAAACATTTGTCTACGCGAAAGAAACACTTCACTATACAAAACAATGGGCCGGCGAAATATAAAAGCAGGCCGGCGACAGGCCTGTAGCATTTATGAACAAATACCAGTATGCCGCGTGGTACGAATTTTATACAGGGCAACAAGCCATATCTCTGAACAACAGGATGGGCAGGAAAAACCAGTATAATATCTGGAAAGATGAACGCGGCATGCAGGGCAAAACTGTGATGCTGGTACCTAACTATGAGGTAGATGGCATGAATGGATTTAATACAGGCAAGGGCGTGTTCCAATATGCATATATTGATAATTTCCGGTCGGGCTCGCATATACGCATAATGCCTGTTGAGCAAAAGCTGCAACTACAACCGGGAGCATCTACAGAAATTCACTTCAGCATCACAACTACTGATAGCACATGGACCCTATCCGGCAACCCGGGTTTTGTAACCCAGGTTCATAGCCTGCTATTCGAAAAAGGCAAACTGGTAAAAGATGAGCAGCGGGATTTTTTTATAGAAGATAATATGGTAGNNTGGACATTGTAACAGGCTGGCTGCCACCGGCCATCAATGGGGAACAAGTAACGATTGAAGTGCAATAAATATTATGAACCCTGATGAAGGGCGCGGCTGCATAATACCAGTACAACACCTACGGACAGATATATAATCTGTAACAAGACAATATCCTGTACAACAATCATCTGTGTTACAATCCATGCAATAGTAGCCAGACCCTCGAACAATACAGCCTGTGCAAAATACCGGGCATGAGTGATGACCATAAAGAGTATTACAAGACTACCCATACCCAATACTGTGAATAAATATATACCGGGTATGAGATAATCTTTGAAGGGTCCTGTTTTCAGCAATTCAACTCGCATTTGCATACCCCCACCGGTTGGGTCATCAATAAGTACATAGCCGCCGAATAAAGCACTCATACCATTAAACAGCAACAGCAAAATAACTATGTATCGGAATACCTTCACAGCTTACTCTTTATGGCAGCATTGGGCTTTAACCTCATTTTGCTCCACCATCACCTTGGGGCTGATGTAAGGGATACCGAGGTTCATTCCGCGCAATACGAAGAGGCTACCGAAGAGCAACATAATTACGGGGACGAATTTGCGAAAATGTACTGCCTGCATAATTCGCGCGCGGTCTTTGATGACCGTCAAGGCTACCATCATAGGCACAGTACCCAGTCCAAAGGCATACATCAGCATCATAGAATTGAATACCGTAGGTGCCATAACCGTGGCAGACAATGCCATATATACCAAACCACATGGCAGCAAACCATTGAGCATACCTGTAATGAACAAACTGAATACTGAAGGGCTACCCATAAAAGACCCCAGTTTGTTTTGCACGAAACCCGTCCAGGGTAGCTTAATCATAAAACGTGTGGGGAAAAAGGAGAGTATACCCAGTACCAACAGCATAACACCCAGGGAAATAGATATATACTGTTGCACCTGCGGTTGAAACAAAGATTTGAATGAATACAATATTGCCGCCAGCAGTGCATAAACGGTAATTCTGCCAAAGTGGTACAACCCTATGCCCAACCATCTTTTAAACCCGCTCAGACGCTGGAAAGGCATTACCCATATGATAGGGCCGCACATACCCGCACAATGCAGGCTGCCCGTAAGCCCCATCAGCAATGCCATTGTCAATGTCAGCGAGTTCATATTATTGCAATGTTATTTCAGACTCCTGGTAATATTTCTTCTCCCTCGCAGCCCAATTTATTTTCACCTTATAGTGTGTGTTCTTCAACTCGCTACGCGGGATGGTGATGCTATTGAGCACATTGCCCAGTTTTATCTCCTTATCCCAGGAAGCCTCGACAGGCGAATAGAAATGAACGTCACCATTGATTAGCTGGCCTGTAAAATCAGCAGGGAATTCTATCACCACCGCAGTTTCATTAGCATATACCCGTACAGGTGCAGATAAGGCAGACTGGTTTTTACCGGCATCTAATACGTTCTGATAAGCTATCTCCTGCTGGTAGTAGTCGTCTGCCACCAGGTCGAAATCCTGGCGCATACTGCCGGTAACCAGCACCGCTATCAACACCACAAATCCACCATATAATAAAGCAATCCTGCTACCCCACCCGAATTTCATAGTACTCATACATGTATTATTTTAGTTGGCTGTAAACGGCCCGAGGAATGAAGTGGTAATCACATCAATCTTTTCCCCCTCTTCATAAACGCCTATTTTCAGCTTGGTTTTTCTTTCCTTAATATTTTTCTTATCGATGTATATAAACATGGTACCTGCAACGTCGGCCTCTTTAGGCACTTTCAAAATTGTTTCTCCAACCAGTTCTATACGACCTTCAAAATTTTCCGGCTTCAGTTCCAGCACCTTTTCTTTGTATGTTTTGTTCAGCAATTTGTAGTTGTACAGGTTGCTATACTTATTATCCGGCTGCTCCTGGAACAACTGCCCCTGCGCACGGAGGATAGACACTCCAACATCTGTGCGGCTGGCCAGCAGGAATACTTCCACACCCAGTAGTACGATCATCACAACTGTATATGCTTTCATCCTCCATGTAAAGCGCGTTGGTTGCTTATCAACTATGTTTGCTTCAGAGGCATAGCGTATAAGCCCCGTCGGAAGATGAACTGCTTCCATCATTTTGTTACATGCATCTATACAAGCAGTACAGTTGATACATTCCAATTGTGTACCGTTACGTATATCGCTGCCGTTA